>CAZRWL010000001.1:0-88860 GCA_964603935.1 uncultured Gammaproteobacteria bacterium
TCCAAAAGCAAAACATCTTTTACTTCTCCGCCCAAAACTCCGCCCTGCACAGCAGCTCCGACTGCAACCACCTCATCCGGATTAACCGATTTGTTCGCTTCTTTTCCGAAAAATTTAGTAACGGTTTCGATAACCTTTGGCATTCTGGTCATTCCTCCGACCAAAACTACCTCATCAATATCCGAAACTTTTACTCCCGCATCTTTCAAAGCCTGCTCAACCGGATGCAATGTTTTTTGCACAAGAGAATCTGTTAATTGCTCAAGCTTGGCTCTTGTCAAAGTCATCGTCAGATGCAACGGGCCATCTTTACTCTGGGTGATAAACGGCTGATTAATTTCAGCAGAAGTTGAGCTGGATAATTCTATTTTTGCCTTTTCTGCAGATTCTCTTAATCTCTGCAAAGCTTGAGAATCTTTCTTAAGGTCAACTCCCTGAGTCTTCTTAAATTCTTCCGCAAGATAATCAATGATTACCTGATCGAAATCATCTCCGCCCAAATGAGTATCCCCATTGGTAGATTTTACCTCATAAACTCCCTCTCCCAATTCCAAAACCGAAATATCAAAAGTTCCTCCGCCCAAATCATAAATGGCGATTGTATGCGCATTTTTCTTATCCAATCCATAAGCCAAAGCAGCTGCTGTAGGTTCATTAATAATGCGCAAGACTTCCAGTCCGGCAATTTCTCCGGCTTGTTTCGTAGCTTGTCTTTGGGAATCATCAAAATAAGCAGGAACCGTAATCACTGCCTGCGTAACTTTTCCGCCTAAATAATTCTCCGCATCTGCTTTTATTTTTTGCAAAATTTGAGCGGATACTTCCTGCGGGGTAAACGTCCGGCCTTCGGCTTCAACAACTGCCATTCCATCCCGTCCGGATTTAATCGCGTACGGCAGCCATTTCATGTCAAATTGAACAGACTTATCCGTAAATTTTCGGCCCATCAATCTTTTTATGGAGAAAATCGTTTTTTTGGGTTTGAGGACCATCTGGCGCTTGGCAACGTCACCCACAACATGAGTTATCGGATCAACAACCGATGGAATAACATTGCGTCCCTCCAGCGAATAAATAACTTTGGGAGCTCCTCCCTCCATTACCGCAACGCATGAATTTGTTGTGCCTAAATCAATTCCAATTATCTTTCCCATTTTTTTATTGTCATGCTGAATTTATTTCAGCATCTCCTTTCTTTCCTACGATTACTTGAGTTGGTCTCAAAACTTTATCGTATAACATGTAGCCCTGCCTTGTTTCGCTTATTACTTTCCCTTCTTCACCCTCAACTGTCCCTATGCCTTCCATCAAAGCCGGATCAAAATTCTTTCCCTCTGCCTCAATCCTTTTGACCCCTTCTTTTTCAAGTATGCCTAAAAATTGTTGAAGAGCTAAAGCAAGACTTTGGTCTTTACTATGTTTATTCGCTTGTATTAGTGTATCTAAAACCGGCAAAATATTCAAGAGGAGCTGCTTATTTGCTTTCAGTATCCATTCTCCTCTTTCATTCTGTATTCTATTTTCCAGATTTCTATAATCTGCCAAAACACGCTTATTCTGATTCTCTAATTCTTCAATTTTCTCCTTACAGGCGTCTGTCTTTTTGTCTATTTTCGGCTCGCTAACTCTTGCCTGTTCGTTTTCATTTTTTTTACTATCTACTTTTGAATTTTGATTTGTCATTTTGAATTTTGAATTTTGAATTTCGCCTGCGGCGAACTACCATCCCTTGGCTATTTCTTCAATCAAATCGCCAAAATATCTGACAGTCGGGACAATCTGCGTATAATTAAGTCTTGATGGGCCTAAAACTCCAACCTCTCCTGTTAACTGCATCGGAGTTTTATAATGAGTAAAAACAAATCCATACGGACCTTGCATGTCCGGACCCAATTCATCGCCCAAAAGCACTTGCACATCCTCCGAAACTATGCCTGCGAAAAACTTACGGCAATCTTCAAATTCATCCAGAGTAGAAAGCAGACTTCTTGTTACGTCTATGTCAAAAAACTCAGGCATATCTAAGATGTTTGCATATCCTGCGCAATAAACATTTCCGTCCGCAGTCGTTGCAATTGCCAAAGATTTTGTTTTGTTAGCCAGCGATTTCGTTAATTGTCTCAAAAATTTACCTTCTTTTTCCCGATAATCCCAAAGACTTTCCTTCACTGCTGTTTCCTCGGTAACAGATAAATCTTTTTCTCTCATTAGCTGCTTGACATAGAATTTCATTCCGGCAGGAGTAGGCATACGGCCTGCAGAGGTGTGGTTCTTTTTGAGATATCCTAGCTTCGTAAGATTTACCATTTCATTCCTGATAGTTGCAGGAGAAGCGCTCAGACTGTATTTTTTCTCCAAAGTTTCCGACCCTACAGGCTCAGCTGTAGCGATATATTCCTCTATTAAACTTTTGAGAATTTCTACCTGTCTCTGCGTCAAATCATTCATAGGATTTTTGGTTTAGCAGTAATATAACATGAGTGCTAAAAAAAGTCAAGGGGCAACTGATTATTGAAGTTGCCCCGCGAATCCCGTACACGCGCTCTTGCGACGCGAGGACGTAGACCTCGGGAGCAAGTAAGCGATGTAGCGGGATCAAGAGGTAAAGTGATAAACTCAATGTATGAATCGGAGAAAGCGGCCTTTTTGGCTTTTGGTTACTAGCCTTTTGTCTTTAGCCGGCATTATTTTTTTAATTAATTTTTACTCCCCATCAGCGCAATTTTCCTTGCCCCTCGGAGCCTTGGCAAAGGGGGGAATTTTCAATTTTCAATTTTCAATTCTTTCTGTTTTCTTTTTATTATTTTTTACTTTCCTCTTGTCTCTTATCACTTATCTCCTACGTAGTTCTCGGAGGGCTTTCTTAATTGGATTTTTGACGATAATTTATCTTATTTTCCGCATGCTTAATTTAAACAGCCCCTATTTTCTGCTCCTGCTCATCGCTCTTTTCGTGAGCCTTGAACTTTTCTTCAAAAAACAAGCATAAAATCTGATAAAATAGATTTGTGAATAAATTTTATATTACAACCGCAATTCCTTATGTTAATGCAGCTCCTCACATTGGACACGCTTTAGAATTTGTTCAGGCGGATGTTCTAACGCGTTATAATAGAATCAAAGGGAACGAAATTTTACTTTTGTCAGGAGCGGACGAGAACGCTTTGAAAAATGTTCAGGCTGCGGAAAAAGCAAATTTGCCAATTCAGGAATTTATTGACAAAAACAGCGCTCTTTTTGCCGATCTTGCTAAAAAATTAAACATCAACTTTGACGTATTCCAAAAAGGCAGTGATCCAAAGCATCATTCTTCTTCTCAAGCACTGTGGAATCTTTGTAATGCAAGCGGAGATATTTATAAAAAAATTTATACAGGACTTTATTGCGTAGGCTGTGAGTTGTTTTACGAAAAAGAAGAATTAAATGAAGGGGGGGAATGCGCTGAGCACCCGGGGAAAAAACTTGACGAAGTTTCTGAAGAAAATTATTTTTTCCGCCTTTCAAAATATGAAACGCAAATCAAAAAATTAATTGAAGATAATACTATTAATATAATCCCGGAAAATAGAAAAAATGAAATGCTGGCTTTTGTTAAACAAGGATTAAAAGATATCAGTATTTCAAGATCAAATGAACGGGCAAAGAATTGGGGAGTTTCGGTTCCCAATGATAATGCGCAAAAAATGTATGTTTGGTTTGACGCTCTTAATATTTACCAATCAGGAATTGGGTTTGGAGCGGACGAAAAAAAATATCACAAATGGTGGCCGGCAGACTTGCATGTTATCGGCAAGGGAATTTTGCGCTTTCATGCTATTTATTGGCCGGCATTTTTATTGTCCGCCAAACTTAAACTTCCCAAAGCTATTTTTGTCCACGAATACATCACTGTCAACGGACAAAAAATGTCCAAGACTGTCGGGAATGTTTTAGACCCAATTCCTTTGATCGAGAAATACGGCGCAGATGCTTTGCGTTATTATCTGCTTGCAAAAATATCTCCATTTTCCGATGGCGATTTTTCCGAAGAAAAATTCAAAGAAGTTTACAATGCAGATTTAGCAAATGGAATTGGAAATACAGTATCAAGAATTGCAAAACTAGCAGAAACTTCAGGATTAAACTTTGATGAAAAGAAAATTGCTGAAAAACTATATTCAGAAGAACTCGAAGATGCTTTTGAGGAATTTAGATTTAGCGATATTTTACAAAATCTTTGGAATGTTCGTCTTTTTCTTATTAACGAACATGTTAACCAACACAATCCATGGATTGAGCTTAAAAGAGATAAAAACAAATTCAAAATTATCTTACAAGAAGAAATTAATATGTTAAGAGAATTTGCTAGACAAATTAAACCTTTTCTCCCCGAAACTTCCGCAAAAATCGAAGAACAATTTAAGGGACCAAAAATCTCCTCCCAAAAACCTCTATTCCCTAGAGTATAAATCTTCTCTCCGGAAAATATAATTTTCTAGTAAAAAATATTTATTGACACAGCATGCGAGAATGTGCTTTAATGATTTAAATCATTAAAGCGATATGACACAGGTTTCCAGCTATCCCATTTCGAAAGAAATCGCCGACCGGATTTTTGAGATTTTTCTTAAAAGTCTTGTTAAAATACGTGATCAGAAAGAAGCGGATCAATTTATTTCTGACCTTTTAACTCCCACCGAAAAAATCATGCTTTCAAAAAGACTTGCGATTGCCTTGCTTCTGCAAAAAGATTATGACTACAGAACTATTCAAAAAATTATTAGAGTAAGCGCTGCTACTATTGCCTCTGTGAATATGGCAATCCGATACGGAAGCGAAGGATACAGAAATCTGCTTAATAAAATTCTCAGGGAGGAAAAATTGATTAGCATTATGGAGAAATCGATTTCAAAACTCCTGTCTTTTCCGGCTAAAGCAACCAAAGGCGGAGCGGTCTGGAGATATTTAAAAGATGAGATAGATAAAAGCAGGAAGAAAAATAAGAAAGCGTTCTGACTTCAATGATTTAAATCATTGAAGCAATTAGAAAAAAAGGAATTTAGTGCTTGCAAAGAGATGCTTTTTTATACTAAGATTAATGTCGTTTTGACATGAAACATCCCAAAAAAACTGACAAGCAAAAACTCCTTATTATTTTATTTTTATGCTTAATTGTTCTTAGCGCTATTTCCTTCTTCTATTTTCTTGAGTCAAGAAAATCTCAAAATTTCATTTTAAGCTTGAATAAGACTATAGACTCTACAAAAAAAGAATTGAGTAAGTTAAAAAACGAAGATCAATACAAGATTAACGAACAACTAAAAACAGACATTAAATCAACCCATGATTCCTATAGCGAAACTGTTAAAGCCTATGAGAAAATCTTGGATTTAAAAGCGCAAAAGCAAGATGTTGGCGATTTGGAAAAAACTTATGCGGGAATTTTACAATATTTAACTGATCTTAATTATTCATCCGGATCCGCTCTGCTGACGGAATTAAATAACGATATAAACAAGAAATATAACGCAATTGCTGCGACACAGAGTTCATTACCTTCAAATCAAACAGCAACTGCAAGCAATACTCCGCCATCAAGCGGATACAGTTTTCAGACAGTCAAAACCGACAATGGAACTTTTAACGTGGCTATTATAGCAGCTGATCTTAATTCAACTAAAGTCATTATTGATACCGCATCGGATTCGGATTGCAATAATAATTGTCCGGTTATGGCTTTGGGTGATTATGCTGCCAGATCCGGAGCTTATGCGGGAATCAACGGCCCGTTTTTCTGTCCGGCAGAATATCCCAGCTGCGCAGGCAAAACTAATTCTTTTGATACTCTTTTGATGAATAAAAATAAACATTATTTTAATTCCGATAATAATAAATACAGCACCGTGCCGCTTATTTATTTTAGCGGCAATACCATGGGAGTACGGGGACAATCTTTGGATTGGGGACGGGATACGGGCGTAGATGCTGTTGTGGCTAACTTTCCTCTTTATCTTTCAGGCGGCAATAATAATTTTGGAGGAAGTTCGGATCCTAAGATTAATAGCGCCGGCGCCCGAACTTTTGTCGCCAACAAAGGCAACTCTGTTTATATCGGTATTGTCTATAATGCTTCAGCAGCCCAAGCAGCAGGCGTTCTTAAGACGCTTGGGATGGATAACGCTCTGGGATTGGATCAGGGAGGGTCAACTGCGCTTTGGTTCAACGGCTACAAAGCAGGTCCGGGAAGAAACATCCCCAGCGCTCTTCTTTTCGTCAGAAAATAAATATTAGAGAAGAGAAACAGGAACTCTTAATCCCATTCTAATCAGCTTCTTGAATTGATTTCTGCAGATTTGCCTTACGCTCTCCAATTTAGAAAAAGAGATATCTCTTTTTATTTTTCTTGCAAAAATTCTCATAGCAGCGATCTTCATAGCTTCGATTTGCTCATTCTTCGATTCCACTCAGAATCCTGAGCGAGTCGAAGGACTATGACCCTGAGCCTGCCGAACGGATCATACTACCCAAATTGCTGCGTGCGCATTAGCATATAAAACCCTATTGCGCTCACCGCAATCAACAGCGATATTTCCATGCACTCATTTTAAGTTTCGGGTGTAAATATTACTTTAAGCGCAAGTAAGAAACATGAAAGAGAAACTGATATATAATAATGGTACCCTATGATTGACGTGCACTGTCATCTGAATTTTCATGCTTTTGCAAAAGATACCGATAAAGTTATCGGAAACGCATTTGCAGCCGGAGTTACCAAAATCATTAATGTGGGGACTAAAATTGACTCAAGCCAAACCGCTGTAGATTTGGCGCAAAAATACGAAAATTTATATGCAATTGTTGGAATCCATCCCCACCACGCTGATAAATTAGAAAGCAATTGGCTTGAAGAGTTGGAAGAATTAGCAAAAAAACCAAAAGTAGTGGCAATTGGCGAGATTGGAATGGATTATTATTCTTACAAATCAAATGCTATTGTTGACCCCAAATTGCAAAAAGAAGTATTCATAAAACAGATTCAGTTGGCGCATAAACTAAATCTTCCTCTGCAAATTCATAATCGTCAGGCAGGAAAAGACATAGTGGATATACTGCTAAATCATAAGTCATATCTCTTAAATCCCCCGGGCATGTTTCACTGCATGTCAGGAGACTTAGATTTGTTGAAAAAAGTCCTGGATTTTGGATTTTATGTTGGCTTTGATGGCAATATTACCTATAATGGTATCGCTAAAGGAGAAACAACAGCTCTATCCGAGCTGGTAGAATATGCTCCCTGCGATAGAATTGTGACTGAAACAGACAGTCCTTTTTTGACGCCCGAGCCCCACAGGGGTAGCAGAAATATACCCTCCTATGTTATAATTACAGCTAGGAAAATTGCGGAAATTAAGAAAATTCCCTTTGAAGAATTAGCCGATAATGCAATCCAAAACGCAATAAGACTCTTTAAGCTATGACACGTTCGACTATCGCTCAGTGTCATAGTGAGGAATTCGAACTATGACTGCTTTCTTTCAAAAAGTATTTACACGCTATCCCATAAAGACAAAAAGATTTCTGGAAATACTCCCTGGAACCGTATCTTGGACATTAATTCTTTTTCCCGTATGGGGTTCGCTTCTAATACCATATATTGTCGCATATTTTATTTTATTCTTTGATGTTTATTGGTTTTACAAATCATTCTCGCTTGCAATCATGGCTTTCATCGCATCCAGGAAGATAAAAAAATCGGAAAATGAAAATTGGTTTAATAAAATTAAAACTCTTAAGAATTACCAAAAAATTAGCCATGTGGTAATAATCCCGAATTATACCGAAACTGTAGGTAAGTTAAGAACAACTCTTAATTCAATTGCGTCCCAAACATTCCCTGCAAAAAGAATATTTGTAGTTCTAGGAATGGAAGAAAGAGAAAGTCAGGGAGCAGAACGAGCCAAAATACTAATTCGGGAATTTAAGAGCATATTTGGAGGAATATATGCTACGTATCATCCTGATATTCCAGGTGAAGTAAAAGGAAAATCGTCAAATCAGTCGTTTGCATCAAAAGAAATTTACAAAAAACTTATTCTTAAAAAAATCATTGATATAAATTATGCAACCATATCTTCTGTTGACGCTGATTCGATTTTCGATAAACAATATTTTTCTTATTTGACATACGAATTTTTAACCGATCCCAAGCCGTACAATAGATTTTGGCAATCGGCAAATGTTAATCACAATAATTTTTGGAATGTGCCCGCGCCAATAAGAATTATCTCTTTTTTCGGTTCTCTTTGGAGAACGGCAGTATTAGTGCAGGGAGACAGGCTTATTTCCAATTCAACTTATTCGCTATCTTTCGCTCTACTTAAGAAAATAGACTTTTGGGATACGGACGTTATTCCGGAAGACTATAGAATTTTCTTCAAGGCGTTTTACAAACTTAACGGCAATGTATGGGCAAAGCCAATATTCCTAAAAACATCTATGGATTCTCCGCGGTCATCCAATTTTCTCAAAAGTCTTAAGAGTAAATATCAGCAAGAGCAAAGATGGTCTTGGGGCGCTTCCGATGACCCCGTATTTATTAAATGGTGGTTCACTGTCCCCAACGTCCCTTTTGCAAGAAAAACAATTATGCTTTTCCATGTTCTGTTTGATCATTTCCTTTGGCCTGTAAATTGGTTCATTATCACTATTTCCGCAAACATCATAACTCTTGTAAATCCTATTTTTTCAAGAACAACTATTGGGTATATGTTACCTCGTTTGGCAGGATTTATTTTAACTTCTTGCACAATAGCTTTTATCTCCATGATTATTATTGATTTCAGAAACAGACCAAAAGATCCTTCCGTTTCTAAAATTCGTCAATTTATTTTTCCTCTGGAATTCATCCTTCTGCCAATCGTAGGATTTTTTCTATCCACTCTTCCTGCTTTAATCTCTCATACTCGGCTTATGTTTGGAAAAAGAATGGAATATAAAGTCACGGAAAAATTATGACCCTTACAAAAATTCTAAAAGGACTTGAGAGAAGCAAAGAATTCTGGTTTGCTATTTTAACCTTATTCTTATTCTTTATACTAAGACTCCCTTCACTTTTTGAACCTCTTTGGTACGGAGATGAAGGAATATATCAAACAATAGGATCCTCGTTGAATCATGGAAAGTTGCTTTATTCGGAGGTATTCGATAACAAACCGCCTCTTTTGTATTGGCTATATTCCTTTCTTCGCTCCGATCAGTTCAGCGTAAGGCTTGCATCTCTTATGTTTGGCGCGCTTTCTGTCGGAGCATTTTTCCTATTATCAAGAAGGCTTTTCAAAGGCAAAAATAGTGCTTCTTGTCTGGCAACTCTTGTTTTTGCTATTTTATTTGGCTTACCAACGTTAGAAGGAAATATCGCAAATGCGGAAAACTTTATGCTGCTACCAATCCTAGTTGCTGCGTTCATAATTTCAAATTTCAAATTTCACCTGTCCCCAGCGGGGGAAATTTCAAATTTCAAATTATTTATAGCCGGGACTTTCCTGGGTATTGCTTTTCTTTTCAAGATTGTCGCAATTTTTGATCTAGCTGCTTTTACCATTTTTTATTTTATCGCTAATTATAATTTACTAAAAAAGGGCGTTAAAATACGATCTATTATTGTCGGATTTGCGCTTCCAATACTTCTTATTGCTTTGTTTTTTATCCTTAATGGAACATTTGCAGACTTTATAAGAGCTGCATTTATCTCTAATATCTCTTATGTTAGTTATGGAAACAGAATTGGCGCATTCCCCATTATTCTTTTTATAAAATTGATTATTTTAGGAATTTTTATTCTATATGTCTTTAAGGAAAAAGAGAAAATTAGTCAAGTTTATCTTTTTATTCTGACTTGGTTCGCATTCTCATTGTTCAACGCTTACTTTCCCCAACGCCCATACACTCATTATCTATTAATTTTAATTCCAAGCCTATCTCTTCTGATAGGGTTAATTTTATTTGATAAAAAGTATCGAAAAACTATAGCTGTTATTTTTTTAATAGCTTTATTAATTGTAATAAAAGGATTTGGTATTCCAAAATTTCACAAAAGCATTAACTATTATCAAAATTTCCTATCTTATGCTAAAGGCGAAAAGACAATGAGCTCGTATCAGGAATTTTTTGACCGAAATACGCCATTTGATTATGAAATAGCGCGTTTTATTAAGCCCAAACTTACCAAGAACGAGACTATTTTTGTTTGGGGAAACAATGCTCAATTATATCAATTGACCAACACAATTGCTCCAGCAAAATATACTGTTGCATATCACACATCAAATTATAGCGATGGAGAAATAAACACAAAAACAATGATTGAAAAAGCAAGACCAAAATTTATCGTATTAATGCCTAATCAGAAAGCACTTCCTTTTTCGCTTATAGGTTATTTTCAAATAATAGAAATTAACAAAACAATAATATATGAGAGATTTTTTTAAAGAAATAACGCAGGATAAAACCGTAACTTTAGTATACTTTATCAACGGATTTTTTATTATTTCGTCCGTTGTTCTTGTTTTATTTTTCTACAGACGCTTCCCCCCATTGATTCCAATTTTCAATCAGCTGCCATGGGGCGAGCAAAGACTGGGAACAACAATAACTATATTTATACCCATATTTGTGTCGCTGTCAATTTTGGTAAGCAATATTTTTATTTCGGCTTTAATCTACAAAAATATTCCCCTCGCTGCCCGCATGCTCGCAGCCATTAGCCTTCTTATAGGAATACTTACGCTGCTTCTTGTTGTAAAAACTATTGCATTGACTGCTTGATATGACAATATTTTTTTCTTTTCTAACAGCATTTATTGCGACTATCATCGCAACACCTTTATCTATATTCATTATGAAAAAGATGAATATTATTGATGATCCAAAAATCCATAAGCATCCCGCAATAATTCATAAAAAACCTATTCCCCGAGGCGGAGGAATTCCTCTTTTTGCAGGAACTGTCTTGGCTGCAATATTTTTTCTGCCTCTTCCCAAAACCATGATTATGCTTTTCATCGCAGGATTTATTGCGCTTCTAATCGGCATTATAGATGATAAATATGATATTTCCCCATACTTACGATTTCTTTCAAATATTGCAGTTGCAGGAATTGTCGTTGGAAGCGGAATAACTATTCCTTTCGTAACAAATCCATTGGGAGGAATATTGTATCTTGATTCAATGAGTCTCCCTTTTGGGCTCAAACTTCCCGACATGATTGCGATGCTTTGGATTATCTGGGTTATGAATATGTTAAACTGGAGCAAAGGAGTTGACGGCCAAATGCCCGGAATTGTAGCAATATCGGCAATCGTAATAGGACTCCTTGGTATTCGTCTCGCAGATCCCAGCCACACAAATCAAGTAAGCATAATGCTTTCTTTTATTATAGCCGGAGCATCGCTTGGATTCTTAGTATTTAATTATCATCCGGCGAGGATATTTCCCGGATATGGCGCCACTGCTATTTATCTCTTGCTTGGCGCGGCTTCTATTTTGTCCGGAGCAAAACTAGCAACAGCTATATTGGTAATGGGAGTGCCAATGGTGGATGGCGCATTCACGATAATACGCCGTCTTTTAACAGGGCGTTCTCCTTTCTGGCATGACAAAAAACATCTCCACCATCTGCTCTTAAGTCTTGGCATGGGACAGAAGCGTATCGCATTGTTTTATTGGACAATCTCTGCTATATTAGGAGCGCTTGCTTTGGTTTTGTCAAGTCAAGCTAAGGCTTTTGCGATTATAATGCTTTTAATTGTATTAGGCGGAACATTGCTTTTTCTGCATTATGCTCTTGAAAACACCTATGACAAAAATCGCCTATAATACATTGCGATTGCTTAGGCCAAGGCAGTGGATAAAAAATACTGCAATATTTGCTGCGATAACATTTTCAGGCGATCTTTTCGAATGGGCAATCTTACAAAAAGTGCTATTTGCTTTTTTCGTATTCTGCGCCTTATCTTCCGCAAGCTACATAATCAATGATATTTTCGATGCAAAAAACGATAGGCTTCATCCATTCAAACGGTTTAGACCTATTGCAAGTAAAAACCTGACAACAAATTACGCATTAGCGTTTGCATTTTTTTTAATATTTATTTCTTTTGTATTGGGTATTATGGTCAATCCGGCATTTTTCATTATTCAAATTATATATTTGCTGACTCAATTCCTTTATTCCGCCTCCCTTAAATTAATTGCCGTTGTAGATATTCTGGCAATAGCTTTAGGGTACATATTGAGAGTTTATGCCGGAGAATTAGCCGGAGGATTTCACATATCGGTATGGCTTTTATTGACAACTATTTCCCTTTCGCTTTTTCTGGCAATTGGAAAAAGAAGATCGGAATTAACACTTGTTTCTCAAATTAAATCCGTAAACATATCCGATGTGAGAAAAACCCTATCTCATTATTCCGAACGCTTATTGGATGTTTACGCCTCTATTTTCGCAACATCTACATTTGTTTCCTATTCGCTTTTTACTTTTCTGGAAAATCCGCGGGGATTCAAACTCGGGCTTAGCATTTTTTTGCCTGATTTTTTGCCGGCCTTTTTCCAAAGAAAGTGGCTCATGATAACAATAGTCCCTGTTGTTTACGGACTCATGAAATATCTTCAGGATATCTACGAAAAACACGAAGGTGAAAGCCCGGAAAGAGTATTGTTGTCAGACAAGTCCTTGCTTGCATCCGTAATTATCTGGATTGTCTTAGTTATTACCATAATCTACTTAATCGGTCCCAATTAGTTTTACTATGAAATTAGAACACGCAGACAAGCTTAAAAAAGTAATCCAATATTTTAATACAAAAGAGTCTAAATGGGGATATGCGCTTCTCCTAAAGGGAACTAAGCATTTTGGATATTACCCGAAAGGAAAAGAAAAAATTTCTATGTCTCAGGCTCAAGGATTAATGGAAGACAAACTCGCAGAAAAGCTTGGTTTGCCAGCTAACTCTCTCGTGTTGGATGCCGGAAGCGGTGAGGGAAATGTGGCAATTAATCTTGCAAAAAAATATGGACTGCGTATTTATGGAGTTGATTTGTTAGATTTTGCCGTAAACAAAGCAAGTTCTAAATCCAAAGAACTTAACTTACAAAATAAAGTAAAATTTAAACTTGGAGATTATACCAGATTAGACTTTCCCGATGAAACCTTCGACGGTGTCTATACAATGGAAACTTTGGTACACGTCCCCGACTACAAGAAAGCTCTTAAGGAATTCTATCGAGTTCTAAAACCAAATGGAAAACTTGTTCTTTTCGAATACTCGATGTGTTCCAAGAAAAATCTTACGCCAAAAGAACTAAAAATTGTAGATATTTTAGACATGGTTAATGAAGAATCAGGAATGCATAGCTTGCCTCATTTTCTTCACAATAAATTTCCTGAAGTACTGAAAAATGCCGGTTTTAATCATGTTACCGTAAGCAATATTACCTCCAATATTATGCCCATGCTAAAAACATTTTATTTGATTGCATATGCGCCTTACATGCTTATTAAATTCTTAGGGTTGCAACGAAAATTTATCAATGCAACATCTGCAGTTGAAGGCTACAGGAATATAAAAAAAGGTGATTTTTGGCGTTATAATATAATTTCAGCAGTAAAAAAATAGTCGGCCGTTACTCTTTAACAGCGTAGGAGGCGCTTACCCATCCCTTTTTTCCATCATTAAGTTTTATTTCAAGCCAGTCTTCTTCCTCGGAAACTAATTCATAGCTTTCTCCGGGCTTTACCTGGGCTATTTCAGAAGATGTAACAGAATTGCCCTCTCTAACTCTTAAAAATCCTGTTGGAGTATTTAGGATTAAAACTCGGGAAACCACAACGGTTGGAGAAAGCAAGGCTTCCGATGATGCCAAAGGAATGCCGGGTAAATCAGGACTTATACCTAAAAAAATAAAAGAATTAAGCCTAAATCCCAGAGCTGTTTTAATTTTTATAGACTTTTCCTTATAGCCATCGCGAGTAATCCTAATATCATGATCAGACTCGCTAACTTGTTTCAGAAGTAAAGGCGTTACCCCAACGGGACTACTGTCCAAAAAGACATTTGCCTTGTCAGGCAGAGAAATTACCAGCAGCTCCACATCTTTTTTATTGCCCAAAGGAGACAGACTGATGATGCTCCCATCGCTTCCTCCGCTATTCGCAAATGTTCTATCGATAACTGTCAGTGTCCCTTTATTGATGGTAACTTTGTCTTCAAAAGGTCTGTAGTTCCCATCCATTGGCGCTAATTTAACATCATAATCGCCGATAGATAACATGTGATCTAAATCACAAATACAAAGAGGTGTAGTTCCTACTAATTTATTTTCCAAATAAACTTTGCTTTTGGGAACAGAAGTAACCTGAAGCGCTCCTTTGCCTGTTTTTTTATCCAAGAAAAACAAAATGCCGGAAAAAATAACTATCGCAATCAAAAGCGGCGCTAAAAATAACAAAGCTCTTTTCATAAAAGTAGAGATAATTATATCATGCTATAATTTATTCATGTTAATAAATTACGGTGATTTTAAGAAAGTGGATATTAGAGTCGGAAAAATTATAAAAGCGGAAGATTTTCCGCAAGCTCGAAAACCGGCTTATAAACTAACTATTGATTTTGGAGCGGAAATTGGAATTAAAAAATCCAGTGTTCAAATTGTTGATCTTTATAAAAAAGAAGAACTGCAAGGCTTATTGATTATGGGAGTTATAAATTTCCCTTCAAAACAAATCGGTCCTTTCATGTCTGAAGTTCTAACAGTCGGAGTTGCAAATGAAGAAGGTCAAGTAGTCCTAGTCCGCCCGGATAAAAATGCCAAACTCGGTTCTAAACTTTTCTAGTCTAATAAAAATCCCCTTTCGGGGAATTCTGAGAACCGAGATCCTGAAATAAATTCAGGATGACATTTTAATAAACCAGTAGTCCATTTTTCTCAATCATTTTTTAATTCTTTTCAAAAGTTTTTTAACTTCTTTATCAAAGTCGGAAATATAATTTTTGTCCTGTACTTTTTTATATTTTTCGTATTCGCCAAGAGCAAGAGTTTCTGCAACTTCGTGGCTTATTTTTCCGGCATTGGTTAAAATCTCATATTCACTAAACTTCAAAAAAGCATTTAGCTTTTCTGTCCAATCTTTCATCGTCATTGCCTTTCCCCTTGCCGCCTGCATTTCCGCATAATCCAAATACATATTGCCGATACGATTAAGATGGGCCAATTCTTTTTTGTCCAGATAATTTTTCCCATCTTCGGCAGTATGTGCAAATTTTGCACTAACTGAATCTTTATCTAACTCATTCTCAATAAAAATGTTCTTTAGGTGTTTGGTGACAACGCTTCTCTCGACATCAAAAAGTTCCGCTATCCTTTTTTGCGTCAACCAGATATTTTCCCTAGCATAGAGCACCTCAATATTTACTGCTCCGTCTGGAGATTGATAGAAAGCGATTTGATTATCCGGTATTTTTCTAACTGAATATTTCCGATTCATTGAAGCTCATTATAACAAAACCACAAAAAAACCGCCTTTCAGCGGTACAATTATTTTTAACTTTGCACTTTAAATTTTGAACTTATTTAATAGTCCATTCCGCCCATGCCCCCTGGCATCCCGCCCGGCATTGGAGATTCTTTTTTCTCCGGAAGATCGGTAACAAGCGCCTCTGTCGTAAGGATCATAATTGCCACAGAGATTGCATTTTGAATTGCAGTTCTGACAACTTTCAAAGGATCAATAATTCCTTCTTTGAGCATATCCACAGGCTTGGCAGTTTCAACCGAATCCAAAGTCATGATGTTAAATCCCTGACCGGAAGCGCTTATTTGCCGAGCCTTAGCAATTAGTTGCCCCGCGTCCACTCCTGCATTTTCCATAAGCTTTACGAATGGAGACTCCAAGGCTTTTTTGACAATTTCAAACCCAAACACTTCGTCTCGGGATGAACTTGCTTTTTCCAAATCTTTTATGGTCATTCTTCCTGAAATATCCAAAAGCGCAACTGCTCCTCCAGGAACAATTCCCTCCTCCAAAGCTGCTTTTGTTGCTGCTACCGCATCATTAACTCTTTCTTTTCTGTCTTTCATCTCCACTTCCGTTGCTGCGCCGACATTGATAACCGCAACTCCGCCGGACATCTTGGCCAATCTTTCCTGCAATTTTTCTTTATCAAAATCTGAGGTTGAATCGGCAATGGCTGTCCTTATCTGAGCAACTCTGGCGGTAATTTTAACTTTAAGCCCTTTTCCTCCAATAATTCTTGCGTTGTCTTTGTCTGCCCATACTTTATCTGCGCGTCCGCAATCTTCAATGGTAACCGAGTCAAATTTCCGTCCGGTGTCATCCGAGATAACAGTTCCGCCTGTTAAAATTGCTATGTCTTCCAGCATTTCTTTTCTTCTGTCTCCAAATCCCGGAGCTTTAATAGCTAAAGCATTAAATGTGCCTCTTAATTTATTCACCACCAAAGTTGCCAAAGCTTCACCGTCTATCTCATCGGCAATAATTACCAAATTTTTGGAAACTTTGACCAGATTTTCCAGGAAAGGCAGAAGCTCATTAAGAGCGGAGATTTTTTTGTCGGTGATTAAAATATACGGATCTTCAATTTCCGCTTCCATTTTATCGGAATTTGTTACCAAATAAGCAGAGGCATAACCTTTGTCAAATTCCATTCCCTCTTTATATTCGATCTCCGTTGACAATCCTTTTCCTTCTTCAACTGTTACAACTCCGTCTTTCCCAACTTTTTTCAACGCTTCCGCGATAAGATTTCCCAACTGGGAATCGCCTGCTGAAATTGTCGCAACATTGGCAATATCGGTTTGCTTGATTGCTTTGCCCATTTTCTTAAGTTCGGAAACTACAAACTCACTGGCTTTTTCAAGTCCTCTTCTCATAACCATGGGATTTGATCCGGCGGTGATCATTTTTATTCCCTCCGTTACTATTGCGTGGGCTAAAACAGTGGATGTGGTTGTTCCGTCTCCCGCAACATCTGCAGTTTTTGAAGCTGCTTCTTTGACGAGTTGCGCGCCCATATTTTCAAATGGGTTTTCCAACTCTATTTCTTTTGCTACAGTTACGCCATCATGAATAACATTTGGCGCTCCCCATTTTTTATCCAATGCGACATTGCGTCCTTTAGGGCCAAGTGTCGTTGCCACAGCTTTGGCCAGCTGGTCTACGCCTTTTTTGAGTAATTCCCGCGCTTCTGCACTGTATTTAATTTGCTTTGCCATATTAATTCAAAATTGCCAATATATCTTCCTGTCCGACCATTGTCCACTCTTCACCTTCTACTTTAACCTCTGTTCCGCCCCATTTTTTATACATCACTTTTTGTCCGACTTTTACGACGACCGGATGTTTTTCTCCTTTTGGCCCGATTTTTCCTTCTCCAACGGCCATAATTAAGCCCATTTGCGGTTTTTCTTTTGCGCTGTCGGGAAGAATTATTCCGCTTGCGGTCTTGGCTTCTGCCTCCAAAGGCTTAATCAAAACATTGTCAAAAAGCGGTTTTATGTTAATTTTCTTTGCCATAACTTATCACTCGTTAAATACGACTGACAATTTATACAACAAAACTAAAATCATGTCAATAACCTATAGTTATAACCGTTGTTGACATGCTCTTTATTTCTTTATACGATAATTTATAGGAATTATTATGTCCATTTTTTCGTCATACAAAAAAATATTTTTATTAGGCTTCATGGTTATGGTTCTGGTAATAACTCCTCTTTTCGTATTTGTAGCTCAGCAAAACCAGCAAACAAAAAGCAAAGCATCCGCATCCACCACTCTTGCTTTTGAACCTATATCTTCCGCAGTAAAAGTAGGGGAGATTTTAACTTTAAATGTCATATTGGACCCGGGAAAAAGCACATCATCTCCAAATTTAGTCTCTTTTGTAAAACTAGTCATTAACTTTGACCCGAGAAAATTTACAGCTGAAAACACATGCCTTACCGAAAACACTGTTGCCAACACCTTAACTACCAAATTGGAAGGGCCGATATGCGAACCAGGAAAAGCATCTATTTCTTTGTCTATCGGCGCTGATCCTGCCAAGGTCGTAACAGAAGTAACCAAAATTGCCGTACTTCAGCTTAAAGCTTTATCCCCAACTGAAGGCAATAATCCCAGCAGTATCACATTTGATATTTCCAACAATAATACCCAAGTTTTGTCAATTGCATCAACAGACAAAACAAGCGAAAATGTGCTAAATTTATTATCAACCAGCACGCCTGCTTCGATAACCATTAACCCCGCGCCATCTGCTCCCGGAGCTAGTCCAACTCCAACCCCAACTCCTACTCCAGCTACTGCCCCATCCGCATCCGCTGGAAGCGCTCCTGCTGCTCCTCAAACAGGAGATGCCGTTGTTAACGCAGGAACGCCTGAAGCAATTGCTCCGACTGCTGCTCCTGAGATAATTGCTCTAGCTCCGCAGCCCCCACCTACCGAAATAGTCCTTCCCCCAACAGGTCCTGAAGAAAACATATTGGGAATTGGGGCAATTGGGATAATACTTACAATTATAGGCAGCGCTTTATTTATGCTCCTTTAGTTGTTTTCTTCAATCATCGAAAGAAGAGCTTCTTGGGGAATAGAAATTTTTGCCTGCTCGATCATTCGCGATTTTCCTTTTTTCTGGGCTTCTAATAATTTATCCTTTCTTCTTCTGTCCCCGCCTGACATTTTCGCCAAAACATCTTTCCTGAAAGGAGGTATTTCTTCCCGAGTAACAATCTCTCCGTTCATAACCCCTTGAATAATTTGTCTGAATTGCTGTCTAGGCAAAGAGTTTTTAAGTCTTTCAGCTTTCTTCCTCACCGCACTAACTGCCTCGTCTTTGTATGCAAGCTCAGACAAGACATCTATTGCAATATCATTCACTTTTATTTCTACCTTTGCCAAATCTGCTTCTTTATATGATGTAACTTCATAATCTAGGCTTGCAAATCCTTCCGACGCGGATTTCAGATCTGAAGAAATTCCTCTAATAAACATGCTGAATGGCATATCATAAGATAATACCGCATAGGACTCATGGTAATTTAAGTCCAAAAGATTGCCCTTTCTGGTCTGGCAAATATTCATTACCGGACCGACATACTCTTTTGGCGTATAAACTACAAGCTTCATGTATGGTTCAAGCATTATTCCGTCAGGTGTTTTTTCGTATAAGACTTGGGGCATTGTCAGCAATATTTCAAGATTAAATTCCTGTTTTATTCTTTCTTTAACAATCTGCGCATGCAAAAGCCCCAGAAAGCCTATTCTAAATCCGCTTCCCAAATATGACGAGTACTCCTCAGTGTAGGTTAAAGCCGTATCGTTCAAAGTTAATTTTGCTAAAGATTCTCTTAAGTAAACAAAATCATTCGTATCCTTAGGATATGCTCCAAAGAACACCATAGGTTTTGGAATCTTATATCCCGCCAACGCTTCAACTTTTCCATCTTCCATCTTCCATCTTCCATCTTCAGCCGTTACTGTGTCTCCAACGCGCACTTTTCTAATATCTTTTATTCCTGTAATAACATAGCCGATTTCGCCTGTTGATAAGCTTCCCGAAGATATCAAGTGAGGAGAAAAATAACCTAAATCAGTTACTTCTGTTTGAATATTATTCTGATAGAGCTTGAGACTGTCTCCTTTATTCAAATGTCCGTCAACAATCCTGACGTACGCGACTACTCCGCGGAATTCGTCATAGACCGCATCGAAAATCAAACCGCGAAGAGGCTTATCTTTTTCTCCAATTGGGGGCGGCAGTTTTTTTACAATCGTATCTAATAATAAATCCACATTTTTGCCGGTTTTGGCCGAAATATATATTATTTCCTCTTTTTTAAACCCAAAGGTCTCTATTAATTCTTGAGCTGTCATTTCTGTCCGGGCGCTTTCCAAATCTATTTTATTAACAACAGGAATCATTATCAAATTCTGTTTTTGAGCTTCTCTAAAATGAGCAACAGTCTGCGCCTGAATGCCTTGTGTCGCATCAACCAATAAAATAGCTCCCTCGCAAGCAGCCAGAGTTCGGGAAACTTCGTAGGAAAAATCAACATGCCCGGGAGTATCTATCAAGTTCAAAATGCATTCCTCACTCATATTGTCATTCTGACGAATGTCAGAATCTAGATACTGAACCGAGTTCAGGATGACACGCGACTTATACCTCATTCTTACCGGCGCTAATTTGATTGTAATTCCCCGCTTACGGCTGATTGGATTCTGGTCCAGAAATTGCTCCTGCATCTTATCTTTTTTGACAGTACCTGTTATTTCCAAAAACCTATCCGCAAGAGTAGATTTCCCGTGATCCACATGGGCAATAATCGCAAAATTCCTGATCTGTTTCTGCTCCATAAGACACGTATTATACTCTATTCTAAGAAGTGGGGCGGGTGCCGTCTATAACTTCATCGCTTTTACCTAAAATTTCTTTCCAGTTACCGACTTTCTTGAAAATTAACAAAAACGTACTTGCTTCTTTAACATTCAAAAGCCATGTCAGAAAAAGGTAAAAAGAAAGTCCGATAAAACTCGATATACCCGTAAGGAGAATTAAGTTAACGGTACGAGTGGTATCAAACACCAGCTGATCTAATAATTTTATCGGCATATATAATGCTATGCCTGTAAAAAAACCGGCCAAAAAAATCTTGAATGCCGGGAAAAAAAGCTGTATTTTCGGAAATCCGCCGACTCTTTTGTCCAGAAGAACAATTAATATAAAAAGCTGAAGTATATTTGCCAATGTAAAGGCAATAGCTACACTTTCTATACTCATATTTCCGATAACAACAAAATAATAACCCAAAATTACAAGCAAAAGCGTTGAGAAAGCACTGATAATAAGGGGCATAATCGAATTGTGCAGAGCGTAAAACGCTCTATAAAAAAGGACAATTAAAGCCTGTGCGAAAATAGACAAAGATAAAAAAGCCAGGATATGGCCGGTCAAAACAGTGGCAGGCCAATCAAATTTATCCGCTCCATACGCAAGTCTCACAATCGGTACGCGCAAAACAAGAATAATTGCGGAAAGCGGCAAAATCAAATACAGCATTTGATTAAAACTCGTAGCAAAAGTCATTTTAAAATCACTAAGACTGTTTTTCTCTCTTGAAAGAACAGGAAATGCGGCCTGGGCTATACTAACTCCAACAAGAGAAACCGGAGCAAACATCAGGGTTTTTGCCGCGTCAAAAAGTAAATGCATGCGTCCGGGCTCAACCATAAACGCAATAATAGCGGCAAGAAAAATTGTCCCCGCCTGTTGCACGGCAACCTGAATTGTACGGGGCCACATAAGCATAACTATTTTCCTGAGTCCTCTTGATTTAAGAAAATTAATTGTCGGAGTAAAGGAAAATCCTACTTTTTTAGCAAGAGGAATTTGAAAGACGACAAAAATAAAAGCTCCCATGATAACTCCAAGCGGAATAGCATAAATTCCAAAAGGCCGGTGAAACAGCAGAATACCTATTATTATTCCCACATTATAAAATGCGGCGGCAATGCCCGGAATAAAAAAATGACTGTAAGACTGAAGCAATGCGCTAAAAAATGTTCCTATTACGTATATAAGCTGACCGATAATAATGATCCGGGTCAGATTAACCATTAAGGCCATATCTTGTGATGAGAAATTTTGTCCTCCGTTGAAGATTGAAAGTATTTGAGAAGCAAATAAAACCAGAATCAAAGAAAAAACCGCAAAAATAGCAAGTCCTGCCATAAGAAGAGTAGATGCCATTTTATGCGCGTCTTTTTCGCTCCCTTTGGTTAAATATTCTGAAAAAACAGGTATAAAAGATGACGTTAGCGCTGCCGCGATAGTCAGCTGAAAAATAGTGTCGGGAAGAATTGAAGCGTAATTATAAATACCCAAAGTATTTGACGCTCCGAAAATAGAAAATGACAGTCGTGCGCGAAATACCCCCAGGACTTGAGACAAAACAACAGTTGCCATAATAACAAAAGCAGCGGTTAAAATATTTGTCTGGCGGGCAAGCAAAATATCGAGGCTTTTTTTTATAAAATTCGGCATGTTGTTTTTTATAGTATAGCATGTTAAAATAGCACAATGCCGGTAATAAAATCTGCTAAGAAAAAATTGCGGGTCGATAGAAAAAGACAGTCAGCCAACAAAAAAGTAAAAGCAGCTATTGAATCGTTTATCAAAAAAGCTGAAAAAAAACCAACCCCTAAGGGTGTGCAGGAAGCTTTCAGTGTTATAGACAAAGGTGTTAAGCTCAATGTAATCCACAAGAATAAAGCATCCCGAATAAAATCCAGATTGTCAAGACTCTTGAAGCCAGCCAAAACAAAAGAAACTAAAAAGAGCAAGAAATAGCCTCAACTAGACTTTGACAAAAGCGCCTAATTCCCCTAGACTAAATTTAGTATGTCAAATAGTCTGCCCTCGATAAATTTAGTCCGAAATAAAAAAATTCCCCTTATTGACAGGTTTATGGATTGGGCGCTAACAATAGGCCGTCTAATCGTAATCCTTACCGAAGTAATAGCGCTGTTAACTTTTCTTTATAGATTTTCTTTGGATGAAAAGCTTATCGATCTTCATTCTTTAATCAAGCAAAAACAAACCGTAATTTCATTTCAAAAACAAGATGAAGATAAATACAGAAACTTGCAGGACCGCATCGCCTTGGCCTCGGATTATTCGGAAAAAATTACCAAGACTAACAGGGTCATTTTGGACATTATTAATCTAATACCGCAGGGAATAAAAATTAGCGATTTAAACTTTAATAAGGACAGAATAACTATAAATTTAGATATGGCTTCTGCCTCAATGCTGAAGAATTTCGTAAATCCTCTTAAGAACTACTCCGAAGTAAAATCCGTAAGCATCGACAGTATTGAAAAAAAACCGGATATCGGCCTTTTGGCTTCCGTAACAGTTATGCTTAAATAAAAAATATGCAAGATATAGACAAGGATATAATAAAGCTTAAATATTTCCGGACGCTGCCATATCTAAATCAGGAAAGAACACAAAAATTTTTTGGCATAACATTGACCATTCTTGCTTTAATGTTCTTTGGATTCTTTGCTGTTAATCCAACAATTTCAGCTATTTTAAAATTAAAAAAAGAAGTTGCGGACAGCGAATTTGTTTATAGTCAATTAGGCGATAAGCTAAAAAATTTAAGCCAATTAAGAAATCGATATGATAACCTTCAGAGCGACCTTAACGTCATAACGGACTCTATTCCAATAGAACCAAATGCACATCTGCTCTTTGCGCAGATACAAACCATCGCCTTACAATCAAATATTAAAATAAAAACTCTTAACAATTACGAAGTAGAGGTAATCAAAAACAATAAAATATCCGGGAAAAAGTATTATTCTTACTCTTTTAATATTTCGGGAGAGGGATCTTTTGAGAATATATCCAAATTTATTTCAGCTATTACGGGGATGCAAAGAATTATAAGCATTGACTCTTTTACGATAGTTGACAAAAACAGCCAGTCGTTAGGATTTACTATTCAAGGAACAACTTTTTTTAAAGAATAGGAATATGAAGAAAGCAGATGTTTTAATAATTTTAATTTTATTATTTGCTGTTGTTTCAGCCTGGATTATTTCCAATATCTACCATAGCGCAACAAGCTCAACGATATCCGAAGCTCTCAACAAAAACATATTGCCTATTGATCCAACTTTTAACGAAAACGCAATTAACAGTCTTAAGCAGAGACAAAAAATAGATCCCTCTTTCGAACTGAAAAACGAAACGGAGGCGCCAACAGCATCCCAAGCAGGAGAACAAGCATTATGAAAAATAAATTATTCAACAAAAGAATTCCGACTATTTTTGGCATTGGCTTTGTAATATTGGGAATAGCATTAACGGCTATTGTTGCCAATAATCAAACCGGTCTTAAAAGTAAGGCTTCAAATTCGCAAAACCCTCAAGACATAAAAATTACTAACTTATCAGACAAATCTTTTACCATAACATATCAAACAGACGCTGTTGTTACAGGCTCCGTTAATTATGGCAGAGATAAAAACTTAGGCAACATGGAATTAGAAGATTTGGATAAGGAGAAAGGGAATTTCTCTCCTAAGAATATTCATAGTATAACGGTAAAAAAACTGCTGCCTAAAACAAAATATAATCTCGTTATAATTTCCGGCCAGAATACATTCCTAGATAATGGGTCGCCATTCAGAATAACAACTGCCCCAAATATTGCCTCCCCATCAGCAGGACAATATACGGTAAAAGGGAAAGTTTTACTGCCTAACGGAAATCCTCCCGATGAAGCGCTTGTTTATTTACGCACGCAAAATTCACAGCTTTTGTCCGCTCCTGTTGCGAAAAACGGAGAATTTGATTTTTCTTTAAAATCTTTGCGATCTGAAAATTTTACATCCTATTTAGATTTAAATGAAAATACGGTTTTAGAGATCACGGCTGTTGCTAGCGGATCTTTGAAGTCATCTGTTTTAACCTCTTTGAACAAAAAAGATTCTATGCCAACAATAACGTTGTCCAACAATTATGATTTCACGAGCGATATTGCTCCCATTGCTTCTCAATCAGGGGAAGAAAAATCTTCAGGCTTCCCTACTATTGCCCCCAAAGAAACAGGTCTTACCCCCCAAATTTTAACTCCTAAAGAAAATCAATCTTTTACCAACCAACAGCCTCAATTTCAGGGAAAAAGCTTACCTAACGAAAAAGTAGAAATTATAATTCATTCAGATGAAAATATACAAATTCAAATAACAGCAGACAGTAACGGTAATTGGACGTACCAGCCTCCAAATAATCTTTCTCCGGGAGCACATACGATAACTATAAAAACCCGCGACTCCTCCGGGATACTAAAGACTTTAACGCAATCATTTATTGTTTTCGCCGCAGAAACAACTCCCCCTACCCTACAACCTATTCCAACCCTACAACCTTCTCCCACAGTTATTCTAATGCCAATTACCGCTCCAGCATTTAGCCCAACTCCCATTCCATTCGCAATTCTTCCACCTATGACATCGAAAGACGGTCTTCCGCCAACAGGAAGCTCTACCTTAACACCGCTGACTATCGGAGGCGTTATCGCAACTATAGCAGGAATAGCATTATTTTTAATAACGCGCTCTATGTTATGATATGCAAGTCTTTGTTAAAAACCACAAATTGTTATTTTATTTGCTTTTATTAACCGCTGTTGGCGGATTTTTTCGCTTTTATAATCTTGATTGGGATAATGGCAATTTTTTCCATCCGGACGAGAGAAATATATCCAATGCAGTTTCAAGAATTAAATTTTTCTCTCAATTAAATCCTGATTTTTTCGCGTATGGGGGATTTTTGATCTATTTATACAGGATAACAGGAGATATTTTGTATAAGATTACAAATAATTCTAATTGGGTTTATGACTGGGGACACATAAATATTATTGGAAGATTTTACTCCGCTTTATTCTCTACAATAACTATTCCTTTAGTTTTTTTTCTGGCTAAAAATATTTTTAATAAATATACCGCAATGATAGCAGCCGCGCTAACTGCTTTTACTGTTTCTTTTATCCAGATTTCTCATTTCAGCATTACGGAAAATCTCTTAACACTGATGGCTGTTTTAATTTGCTTTCTTGCTGTCAAATTATTAGAAACAGGAAAGCTTATAAATTATATTTTATGTGCGATTGCAATCGGCATTGCTGCTGCAACCAAAACAACAGCTTTATCTTTTATAATATTTCCTTTAATTGCTCATTTCCTATCTATTACAAAACAGCCATATAATTTCATAAAGAGAGTTTGCTTTTTATTTGTCTTTTTATTAACAAGCTTTATTATCTTCAGTATCTTATCTCCCTACACCTTTATAAAGTGGGATAAATTTATGGAGTCGATGAAATACGAATCGGGCGTAGCTTTAGGAACTCTCCCCGTCCCTTATACTCTTCAATTTACCAATACATCCCCTTATCTTTTTCAGCTTCAAAATTTCTTATGGCAATTGGGCCCAATTTCTTATTTACTAATTCCTTCTTTTATTCTATTTGTATTTCTTGCTATAAAAACAAGGAATCCCAAATTTATTTTGTTCATCTCTTTCCCTTTAATTTATTTTTTATATGTCGGTTATTGGCATACGAAATTTATTAGATTTATGCTTCCGATTTTTCCTTTCATAATTATATTAATAAGCTATTCTCTATTTGCATTGCAAAAGAAAACTAAAACCTTGGGAAAACTCTTTCTTATTATTTCCATTCTCTCCTCAATTATTTGGGCTCTCGCATTTTTCTCAATCTACACAAAAGAGCAAACCAGAATTAATGCTTCTAAATGGATATATGAAAATATTCCAGACGGAAGCAAAATCCTAGGAGAACATTGGGATGATGGATTACCCACTACGATAGGCTCTTCTTATCCAAGTAAATACAATATTGAACAGCTAACTATTTACGAACCGGACAATCAAGCAAAAATTGATTATTATGTAAAAAAATTATCCTCTGCCGATTATATTATCATTAACAGCAAAAGACTTTACGGAACATTAATTAATCTACAGGATAAATACCCCATAACAAGCCGCTATTATAAATTATTATTTAACGGCAGATTGGGATATGAAAAAATTAAAGAATTTAAGTCCTACCCCTCAATCTTTGGCTTTGAAATAAACGATGATGCAAGCGAAGAAACCTTCCAAGTCTACGACCACCCAAAAGTAATGGTATTTAAAAATACTGCTTACCTCTCAGGAAAACAATTAGCTGAAATACTCCAAACAAAGTAGTACAATAGGTTTTATCCTAAGATTATGAATGTTGGATTTGATTTGGACAGGATATTTATACACAGTCCTCCTTTTGTTCCAGGAAAAATTGTTGACAGATTTTACAAAGGGAAACAAGATGGAAAACTAAAATATCGTATCCCCGGACGACTTGAGAAATTGATGAGAATTTTCAGCCATCATTCAATCTTCCGGCCGCCAATTGTCAAAAATGTGAATTATGTTAAAAATTTAGCATTAGCAAATACCCATAAGTATTATCTTATCTCAAGCAGATTTAACTTCTTAAAGAAGAGAACCTCCAAGCTTATTCAACGTTATGAATTAGACAGAATATTTAATGCAATGTATTTCAATTATTCAGACGATCAACCGCATAATTTTAAAAATAAAGTAGTAGAAGAACTAAAATTGGACATGTATGTTGATGATGATTTGCAGCTTTTGAGACACTTAGCAAGTAATAATTCCAAAACCAAATTTTTCTGGTTTAATAAAAAAATAAATCAAAAATTATCAAACAATCTCTTCGCCATTAGCAATCTTTCCGAAATATTCCTAAACAAAGACTAAATCCATGAATTTTTCCGACTTTTTATCCGTTGTGCAATGGTGGACAGTAATTTTTATTATTGGAGCTATTTTTATTCCAATAACGAATTTAATTCTTTCAAATTTTTTTGACAAAGGCTATATTTTTTCAAAAATTATAGGGACAGCTGCAATAAGTTACGCTGTTTTTGTTCTCGGATTTTTAAAAATCCTCCCCTTCACTCAAGCAACAATCTTTATTGTAATTGCCTTATTTGCAGGTATAAATATACTAATTTTCAAAAAAAAAATAAAGTTAGCAATTAAACAATTTGACAATGAAGCAATTAAAATAATTATCTTCGAAGAGGCTCTTTTTTTGGGAGTTCTATTTTTCTGGTCTTTTATTCACGCTCATCAGCCAGACATTCATGGTTTGGAAAAATACATGGATTACGGATTTATTAATTCGATATTGAGAGCCAAATATTTCCCGCCTCTAGATATGTGGTTTACTCCATTCTCAATTAATTATTATTATTTCGGCCATTTAGTTACAGCCGTGCTAACAAAATTGTCCCTCCTTCCCTCACCAATTACTTTTAACCTAATGCTCTCGACAATTTCTGCGCTATCTTTTGTTTCCGCTTTCTCAATCGGAGCTAATCTTTTCAAGATTTTAATGAACAAGGGACGGGTGGCAAAAGAGGAAGGGCTCCCGACCCCACTTCGCTTGAAAGCTTCGAGGGGCAAAACAACGCTAGAGTCAGCGGGCTTGCCAGCCGTAGCTTTAGCGAAGGTTGGAGGGAAACTTTTGACAGGACCCGTCCTCGCAGGACTTTTGACGGCATTTATTTTAAACTTTGCGGGAAATTTACATACCCTGCATCTATTCTTTAAGCCTTATCTTAATGAAAATCCTGTGCCTTTTTGGAATTTAATATTCTCCCCCCAAACATTCCCCAATAATTATTGGTATCCAAATGCAACGCGTTTTATTGAAAATACGATCCACGAATTTCCCATTTATTCCTCTGTTGTTTCCGATCTTCACGGCCACTTCCTGGATCTCCCTTTTGTTTTACTAACAATAGCCATTCTCTTATCGCTAGTACTAAAATCGCAAATCACAAATCACAAATCACAAATAAACCTTAATGTTCAAAATTCAAAACGTTTTGGATTTTTTAATTTTAGAAATTTGAATTTATTTGGAACTTGGAATTTTGAATTTAGAATTTTATTGCTGGCATTTTTGCTGGCAATAATGTATATGACGAATGCTTGGGACGGAATAATCTATTTCATACTAGCTACTCTTATTATTGGCTATACTATTCTAAAATCACTAATTAATCCTTCAGAAATTAAAAATGCAAAATTCAAAAATTTTATTACTTTATTTATTCCCAAGATTTTATTATTAGGATTCTTCTTTTTTCTATTCTCTCTACCCTTTAATTTAAATTTCAAGCCTTTTGCTTCCGCAATTGGCATACTTTGCGCGCCGGATTTCTTAGTGCGTTTGGAAAAATTCGGACCTTTCATTTTTGAAGCGAATCATTGCCAGCACTCTCCCGTATGGCAGTTATTTATTCTTTATGGCTTCTTTTACTTTTGGGTAGTTTCGTTCGTTATATTTCTTTTTAAAAATTTAAAAACAAAAATTGAAAATTTATCAGTATCCGATATATTCGTTGGAATTCTGATAATATTATCTACCCTGCTTATTATTATCCCTGAATTTATCTATGTAAAAGATATTTATCCCGCGCACTACCGCGCCAATACGATGTTCAAGCTCGTTTATGAATCCTTCATTATGCTTTCGTTAGCCTCGGGCTACATCGTAATAAGAATAATTAATAGTTTCAAATTTGTTTATTTGTTTATTGGCAGTATTGGATTATTCCTCGTAATGGTCTATCCTTATTTTGCGATTAAATCTTATTTTGGAGATTTAAAGGCTTACTCCGGACTTAATGGAACAAACTACCTTAAGCCGCTTTATCCTCAGGACTACGATGCTATTTTATGGATAAATAAAAATATCAAAGGACAACCTGTAATTTTGGAAGCTCAAGGCGACTCGTACACGGATTATGGACGTATATCTACTAATACCGGATTGCCGACAGTTTTGGGCTGGACTGTTCACGAATGGCTTTGGCGCGGCGCCTATGATATTCCAGCCCCAAGAATTGCGGAAATCGCAGAAATGTATGAGTCTAAAAACCCTAAGGAAACAAAAAAATTATTAAAAAAATATAACGTATCGCTTGTATTTTTGGGCGACCTTGAACGGCAAAAATATCTCAATCTTAACGAAGAGAAATTTAACTCATTTGGAAAAATAATTTACCAAAACAACCAGACAAAAATTTACAAAATTAATTAGAGGGAATTTCTGGAACATGACAATTGCCGACTGTTATTTCACAAGCGACAAACTTCTGGATCTCTGAAAAATTATCGTTCCCAACTCTTGGAATTAAAACCCACTGATTTTCATAAACTGAAGATATTGGAGGATTTACCAAAAGACCGGGTCTCTCTTCCTGATTGTCTCCGTAATCCAATACAGCGCTTTCTATTTTCGCTTCTCTCATTTTATTTGCAAGCTTTATGAAATCATCTATTTCCCCCTCTTTTATATTTGTGTCTATACTGCCTTTCAAAGCTCCATAGACACTAACTATTTTTGCCGGATTAAGTAAAAAATTTATGGAAAAAATTTTATCTTTCACTGCCTTTATTACCTGTTCCTGTCTTTTGGATCGTGCGAAATCCGTTCCATTTGATCCTTCCGCATGTCTGGATCTCACAAATTCAAGAGCTGCTTCTCCGTCTATATGGGTAACTCCCTTATCAAAATGCAGATGTTTGTACCTGCAGATAAATTTTTCCTGAATCTCTATTTCGGCAGAAATGGTAGCAACAAACGTCCCAATATCTTCATCGGAATATCCACAGGAATCATTTTCTCTTCCTGCTATGGGATACTTATAGTCATCAAAAGTGCTTTGAACATCAATGTCTATACCCCCAAGAATATCTAGAGTTTTGACAAAGCCGTCAAAATCAATTTTCACCGTATAGTCAATTGCATGCCCTATTACCTTCTTGACAACTGCGTTAGATAGCAAAATTCCCCCGCCCTTTTGTTTTGCTTCGGCTGTGGAATACGCAGTGTTAATTCTGGCATTTAAGTCGGTTATCCATAAATCTCTTGGAACAGAAACCAGAGTGACTTTGTTATTTTCAGGATCAAGGCTTGCAAAAATCATAGTGTCTGTTAAATCAGGTCCTTGATGAATACCTCCTCCAACCCCTAACAAAAGAATGTTAATTCTGTCTTGAGTTTTCTTAAGGTCTATATTTTTATTGAAAGCCGTTTCTCCGACTTTCCCAAGAAATATCAAAAATAAAATTGAAAAAATTATCAATATTTTTTTATGCATTTTTTATAATTTCCAAAAATTCTAAGACACCAAGACTTGCTGTTCCAACCCCTACGCCGTCTATATGAGGCATTGCGGTAAAAGATGATACATTTCCGGGATTCACGCTCCCGCCATACAAAACAACTTTTACGGGATTGTTACTCTTTGTAAATTCAGCAACTTCATTGGCATTACGAGGATTATCCGGAATGCCCGTACCAATTGCCTCTATTGGCTCGTATAGCACAATATCTGTATTTTTGGGTACAAACGTATTTCTGCTTTGAATGCAAAAAATTGAAATTAAATTATTGGCTTTGGCTAAATTAACTTTACGTTCCAACATCTCATCGTTTTCTAAAAAATTTTTTCTTCTTTCGGAATGTCCAATAATTACATAGTCCGCTAATTCCTTTATTTGCTTTGCGTTGATTTCGCCGGTATACGCTCCTTCACTAAAAGGCGAGATGTTTTGCGCTCCCAGCTTTATATTCAATTTGTGATTTAAGATATAAGATTTAAGAATGGGAAGAAGCGTAAAAGGCGGACAAATAATGATTTCCTTCCCTGAAATTGAAAATTGAAAATTGAAAATTGAAAATTTATGGAGCCAATCTTTAGCTTCAGATTCGGTTTTATTGGACTTCCAATTGGCAATAATATAGAGTTTTTTCATGCTATAATTACAAAGCCGCGGATTTATTATACGCTATGAATAAGGACTTTCTCAAGGACTTAAACCCTGAGCAGCAAAAGGCAGTTTTAGCTACTGAGGGTCCAATTATTATTCTGGCAGGCGCGGGCTCGGGAAAAACCCGTGTTCTAACTTACAAAGTCATGTACTTAACAAAAGAGAAAGATGTAAATCCTTTTAATATTCTCATGATAACTTTTACCAATAAAGCAGCCAATGAGATGAAAGAACGCGTGCGGCAATCTCTTACTAATGACCAAAGACTAACGACTAGAGACCAGCCTGCAATCGCTACTTTTCATTCTCTCTGCGCGAAAATCTTAAGAATTGAAGGTAAATACATAGGTCTTCCCCCGCAATTTGCGATTTACGATACTCAAGACCAAATAGATGCAGTAAAAGAAGCTATGAGAAGGCTTGACATATCAATAAAAGATTACAAACCGTCATCAGTCTTAGCCAATATATCTCAAGCAAAAAATGAACTTATAAACGAATCCGAATATCCAAAATACGCAAGGGGTAATTTTCAGGAAAAAGTTGCAAAAATTTATTTTATTTACCAAAAAGTTTTGTCTGAAAATAGCGCGCTTGATTTTGACGATCTTCTTGCAAAAACGGTATTTTTATTTGAAAACAATCCTCGAATTCTTCAGAAATATCAGAATCGTTTTCAGTACATATTAATTGACGAATATCAGGATACAAACAAAGCGCAATATATTTTGACCAAATATTTAGCTAAAAAATGGAATAATATTTGCGTTGTAGGAGATTTCTCTCAAAGCATTTATTCATGGAGAGGCGCTGACTTTACCAATCTCACTCGTTTTAAGGAAGATTTCAAAAATACGAAAACATTTTCCCTTTCTCAAAACTATCGCTCTACACAAAAAATCTTGGATGCTGCATCATCTGTAATCTCTAAAAATACTACTCATCCAGTTCTGACTCTTTGGACGGAAAATTCGGAAGGTGAAGAAGTTTCAATCTTTGAAGCGCGAAATGAACAACAGGAAATAGAATTTATTGTAAATCAAATTTCAACCCTTCGGCTCCGCTCAGAGCAAGATTTTAAATATTCGAATATTGCGGTACTGTATAGAACCAATGCTCAATCGCGAATTTTGGAAGAAATTTTCCTGCATAACAGCATTCCCTATATACTTATTGGGGGAACAAGGTTTTATGAAAGAAAAGAAATTAAAGACGTACTTGCTTATTTAAGAAATCTTAACAACAAAAGCGATAAAATTTCATTAAAGCGCATAGAAAAAATTGGCAAAAGAAAAATGGAAAAATATTTAGAATTTTCCCGTGAACGGGATCCCGATGCTTCGGGACAAGAAACTATCGAGCTTCTAGACGACGTCCTTAAACAAACAGAATATCTTAAATTGTATGACGAAAAAGACGAAGAAGATAGACAAAGACTGGAGAATATTAAGGAACTTCGCTCTGTTGCCCTCAATTTTCCAGACTTAACAAATTTCCTGGAAAATGTTTCCCTCGTAGAACAAGAGTATTTACCTGATAACGCCAATGGTCAAAACAAAAAAGATGCGGTAACTTTTATGACTTTACACGCAGCAAAAGGCTTGGAATTCCCTTATGTATTTATGATTGGGATGGAAGAAGGGTTATTTCCCCATTCCCGGTCGCTAATGGACAAACATGCGCTTGAAGAAGAGAGAAGACTTTGTTATGTTGGAATGACCAGAGCTCGCGAAAGACTTTTTTTAACTTATGCCAGAAGAAGAATTTTCTTTGGACAGAAAATTTCAAATGTTATTTCCAGATTCGTGTTGGAATTGCCAAGAAATGTAATCGAACAAAATATTCATGCAATCAGCAAGGAAAGCGATACGCAAGATTATTTATGAAAGACGATTTGCCCAGTCATCCCCTGCAATCAAAGGAATGGGGAGAATTTAGAAAAAAAACAGAAGTCAAAGTAATTAGAATAGGTGGAGTTCAAATGACAGTCCACAAAATTCCCCATATGCCTTGGACAATCGGCTATGTACCAAAAGGACCTTTGCCTACGCAAGATATGATTTCCGATCTCAAAAAAATTGGCAAACAGGAAAAATGCATTTTTATTCAACTAGAACCCAACGCCTCAAAAATTTCAAATTTCAAATTTCAAATTTCAAATTTGGGGCTTCGGCCGTCTGTTCATCCTCTTTTTACCAAATATACCTTCATTCTTGATCTGACAAAATCAGAAGAAGAATTATTAAAAGCAATGCATCCGAAAACTCGTTACAACATCAAAGTAGCGCTTAAACATGGTGTTAAAATTGTTGAAGATAATTCGGACGGGACATTTGAAACTTATTTAGATCTCACAAAAGAAACAACCAAGCGTCAAGGTTTTTATGCACACACAGAAATGTACCATCAGCTAATGTGGGATACTCTTAAAAATAAGATAGCTCACTTACTTTTGGCAAAATATGGGAAGCAAACGCTGGCGGCGTGGATTTTATTTGTTTACAAAGATACCCTTTATTACCCATATGGAGCTTCCTCAAGCTTACATAGAGAAACAATGGCATCCAATCTAATGATGTGGGAAGCAATAAGGTTTGGAAAAAAATTAGGTCTTAAAAGATTTGACATGTGGGGAGCGCTAGAGCCAAATCCGGACAAGAATGATTCCTGGTATGGATTTCACAAATTTAAAGAAGGGTATGGACCGCAACATGTGGAGTTTTTAGGAAGCTTCGACCTGATTATAAACCCCGTGCTTTATCAACTCTATAAAATATTAGACAAGATTAGATGGATATTTCTAGGGCTTAAAAAATGAAAAGAATTATTCCTCTTTTTTTCTCAATTTCTCTTTTTTTAATAATAAAAATTGCCAACAATAGCGTTCGTCTTTCAGACACAAATATATATTTCAATATTGCCTACCAGATATCTCAAGGCAAACTTCTTTATAAAGACATATTTTTCTCTAATTTTCCTTTTTTTTCCTACGCGTCTTCTTTTTATTATATGTTGAGCGGAAAAAATATAGATTTTTTTTATCTTACATCTGCCATCGAAGTTTCCGTAATTACAATCTTCATATATCTTATTGTTTATAGAAAAACGACAGACTATATGGTCTCAATAATAAGTTCTCTTTTGTATATTTTCTCCTTCATTGTCCTTTCGACCTCCGATCATCAGACAGGAATCTTCACTGCTTCCCTGTTCGCAATATTGAGCTACTATTTTTTCCAAGAAAAAAAGATGCTGCTGTCGGGAATTTTTATTGCCATATCTTTTCTTACAAAAGCCTATCTTCTGCCCATCCTAATCTCCTTTTACATGTATTTAACGATCAAAAAAGAATGGAAAAAATCATTAAAATTCAGCATAGGATTGGGAGCAGTAGGATTAATAATATTGTTACCCTTTTTAATACAAGCTCCCAAAGCTTTTTTCTCCGATATATTTGGCTTTTCTTTAACTCGTCCGATTGGTCTTTCAAAAATAAACATAATGTGGTTTTTCATAGTAAAAGACTTTCCGCTTTTTGTTTTGTTATTGTTCAACATAATCAACATTAGAAGAAATGTCCTGTTTGGCTTAATGTCAATTTTGTCTATTATCTTTTTCGCAGGCTATAAAGACATCTATTATCTTTATCTTAATTTCCTGACACCCTTTCTCTGCATTTCTTTTTATGAATTAGATTATTTCTTTAAAAATAAATTGAATTTACAGAAAATGGTAATTCCAACTATAATTTTAGCTTTCCTGTTATATAATTTGATTACCTACTTAAGCGCATATAGAAATTTAGGAAAACTTCCGGAAATTAATAAAGTTATAGGAATAATCCTTGAAGAAAAACCTGATTTTTTGTTTGGAGTAAATGATATTACTCCGCTGCTGCTTTCGCTTACTAAAATTCCACCCCTTGAAAATGTCAGCGATGCACACGAATATTTTTTTACAAAGGGCGTTTATGACAGAAAACTCTTAACAGAGAAAGCAATCTCGAACAAAACTGTTGTCATTGCTCATGGAGCAAATTATCCTCAATATGGAATCCAACAGGACATATTAGATAATATTTTTATAAAAGATTCTATCTATGAATCTTGCAAGATTATCCTAAGCGTTCCGGTTCAAGCTGAAGGAGATACCAACAGAATAAATCTATTTAAATGCTATTAAACTTTATATAAATAGATATTATTTGCTTTATCGTAAGCAACAAGAGGCAAATTAGTTTTATATCTAAAACTTACCAATAAAGTCCCGCTTCTTAACTCCTTTAAAAATTTTGGCCTGAGTCTTTCCAGAGCTTTGGGAACAAGATAAACAAAAACTACGGATGCTGAAGAAATATTTACATGATGAAAATTTTTCTTAATAATTCTTACTTTCTCATCTAATCCGTTTAGTCTAAATCTAAGCTTGGAGAATAAGTATCGTAGAGGATCGATCTCTATACCAACTCCCCGCGCTCCAAATTCTTTTGCTGCAATGCTAAGAGCTGTCCCATCACCGCATCCCAAATCACAAACGACATCTTTCTTGCCAACTTTTGCCAACCGGCACATCGCGCGGGCTACCTTCTTATTTGTTCTCCACCAGGGAGCCCACGGACTGTCCGGCGGCCAAACCCAAGATAAGAGTACCAGAAGAAAAATTATTATTAATAATAAAACTATATTTATAATCCACCACAATGTCATATTAAATTTTAAACATCACCCTCCCAACAATGTCTTTTTTTCTCACCCAGCCAAAATGCCTGCTATCTGTGCTTTCTCTCCTGTTGTCTCCGGTAACAAAAAAGATGTCTCCGTCAGCTGACGGCTTTATTTTTGCGATTCGTTTTATTATAAACTTTTCTCTCTTCAAAACAACAACATCTCTAATCCTGGGTTTATTTAAGAGATATGAAAGTCTATTCACCAAAATCCTATCGCCCACTCTAAATGCAGGAGTCATGCTATTACCTTTAATTTGAAATTTAAAAAGAGGGAGTAAGCTAAACACTATTTCGCTTTAGACTTTACAAATATTCCTGCTATTTCATCTACCGCTTTCACCAATTCCTGGGCGGCTTGTAAATTTACTTCCTGTTTATTCTTAGAACAAAGTTTTGCTGCTTGCCAAAATTTTTCGTGCAGATTAGAGAATCGAACTAAATGTTCAGGCTTAAAATAATCAGTCCATAATATTAAAAGTTCCTCTTTGCATCTTCTCGCATGTTCTTCTTTGGTTAGAACACAACGGACAAATTTACTTCTATCATTAACTGTGGGTTTCTCCGCAGGCAAGTCTTGAATTAATTGCACCATTTTTAAAACTGTTTGCGCTGCAATTTGGGCTGACTTCGGATCATAAATTCCGCAAGGCACATCACAATGAGCATAAGCTATCCTTACCGGAAGAAACTTTGAGATTATTATAGATATACTTCTCGGAATCATATGACAATATAATACTAATCTCTTTTGAAAAAACTGTCAATTCGCCTAATCATCATTTAAATCTCTCTCAAATCTTACAAAACGCTTTATCGCTTCTGCAAATGGTACGATTGTCAATAAATATCTTAAAAAAATAAGCTGCTGAAGTACGTATGCAAAAATTCCGGAAATGTAAAATTTGCCCATTGCAAATGTGGCAAAATGGCCTCCCAAAGGAATTACATATCCCATATCTCGATAGTCGAAAACTAAAAGAGGTTCGTTTCTGATAGATCTTAGTATGTTTTCTGCCGCAATCTTACCCATCTCTATAGCCTTCGGGGCAACACCAGGGAAAATTGCATCTCCTATTGCAAAAACGTTCTTTAAGTTTTTTACTGCAAGGTTTTCGTCAATTTCAATCTTGCCTAAAAGATTATTCGATTTAACTCCTCCGGTCCAGACAAATACATCGTAAGGAAGCGTTTCTTCCCCTTTCAATTCAATTGCTTCTTTGGAAACTTTTTTTATATGCTTTCCAAACAGGAGATTCACTCCGCTTCTTTCCAATCTTTTCTTAGCGAGCATGGAAATTCCTTCCCCTAGCTCCTTTAACAGCATGGTTGAACCTTGAATAAGCGTAATGCCCAAATGACCTTTATGAATTGCCAGTTCGCAGGCAAGTTCTGTTCCCGAAAATCCTCCTCCACCTATTATAATTGTTTTGGCAATTTTCAAGGCATTTTTTATTTTCGTTGCGTCTTCCAATGTTTTCAGCGGAATTCCGTATTCCTTAATTCCGGGTATACCAAAGTCTGCAGATTCGCTTCCTAGCGCAAAAACCAAATAGTCATAAGAATACTCCCCGTTGTTATCCAGGAAGATTTTTTGGCGCTCTGTATCTATTTTTTCAACATTTCCTTTAACCACTTCAAAGGCATTATTAAATATAGATTTGTATGGAATGGTTGCATTCCTTTCCGACTCTTCTGCAGCCGCAACCTCATAAAGCGACGGGGTAAAGGTATGAGAACTATTCCTGTCAATAATAATTACATTTAAATCATAAGATCTGATTTTATTTTTAAGAGTAAGAGCAGTTCTTATTCCCGCAAATCCCCCTCCCAAAATAATAACTCTTTTCATCTATACCTTTCCTATCTTATCTATTCCATAAACTTTTCTCAAGATGTATACTGTAAAACAGAGGATTATATGATGCCTAATCATTTTGACGCTATATGTGTCGGGAATGCAAAAATAGACACTTTCCTTACGCTCCATGAGGCAAATTCCCACCTTCGCTTAATAAAAGATACTAATGAACTTTGTATAAAATTCGGAGAAAAAATAACTGTTGACAAAGCGGAAATCCTGCTTGGGGGAAATGCAGCGAATGTGGCGGTTGGCATCTCTCGTCTTGGATTAAATGCAGGCATTGTCGCAGAAATAGGTAAAGACGAATTTGCGCAGAAAATAATAAATACCTTGTCCAAGGAAAAAGTTGATGTCTCAAATGTTACCCAAACAGAAGGAGCGCAATCCTCTTTTTCCACGATCATTAATTTTAAAAACGAAAGGACAATTTTCTCAGAACACGTAAAAAGACTGCATAATTTCGACCTTGACAATCTTTCAGCAAAATGGGTTTACTTAACCTCTTTGGGAGAGGAATGGCGAAACGCCTACAATAAAGTCTTCCATTTCGTTAAAGAAAAACAGTGTTTACTCGCTTTTAATCCCGGTACACTGCAAATCAAAAGCGGTAAAAATAGCATAGAAAATCTCTTATCGATTACAAATCTCCTTTTTGTAAACAAGGAAGAAGGAGAAGAATTACTAAATTATCCTAAGGGGCAAAATACAATTCAAGAAATCATTGTAAATTTACAAAAACTCGGACCAAAGATAGTCGTGGTTACGGATGGAAAAAACGGATCTTACGCGATTGATGAAAAAGATGAAATTTTTAAGCAAGGGATAACTAAGGAAATAAAGGTTGTGGAAAAAACCGGAGCAGGAGATGCTTATTCATCGGGTTTCCTTTCCTCAATGATACGCAATAAATCAATTACGGATGCTATGATCTGGGGCGCGAAAAATTCAGCGTCTGTTATACGTAAAGTCGGCGCTCAAGCCGGACTTCTTTATGATTGACAATCTAGGGTACAAAAAAAATCTTTTCATACTTCCATTCGACCACAGAGCATCATTTGCGAAAATGTTTGGATTTGCAAATTTAACTCTTGAGGAAAAAAATTATATTGTTTCTGCCAAAAAACTTATCTATGAAGCTTTCAGAATGTCTCTCTCTCAAGGAATTTCAAAGAAAGAAGCCGCAATCTTGGTTGACGAAGAATACGGAGATGAAATTTTAAAAGATGCCGGAAATCAAGGGATTACAACTATTTTAACTGCGGAAAAAAGCGGGCTCGCCTCGCCGCGAAGCGGGCAAGAAGGATTTAGCTTTGAGTATGGAGATAAATTTGCGCAGCATTTAGAAAAATATAAACCTACTTTTGCAAAAGCATTGATTCGATATAAACCGAATGCAGATTGGGTTAATTTAAAAGTCCTTTCGGATTATTGCCATACTCACGGATATAAGTTTTTGCTGGAAATGTTAATGGGATTAGACATTCCTAATGCGCAAAATTTTTTACCCGCAATCGAGGAGCTCAAAGAATTAGGTATTGAGCCTGATGTCTGGAAATTAGAAGGAATGGAAAATAAAAATGACTATGAACTTGTTGTTGCAAAAATTAGAGAAGGAGAAAGACAAAATGTAGGACTTGTCATCTTGGGACGCGGAGAAAGCAAGGAAAAAGTAGAACAGTGGATAATGGCTGGAAAAGATGTAAGCGGAGTGATAGGATTTGCAGTGGGCCGGACAATTTTTGCGGATTCCCTGAAAAAATACAAAGATGGTAAAATAGATAAAAATAAAGCAATAGAAAAAATTAGCGATAATTTTTTACATTTTTACCATATTTTTATAAATAAACAATGAAGATTTATTTGGGGACAGACCATGCGGGATTTGAGCTGAAGGAACAAATTAAAGAATACCTCATTCAAGAACATTATGATGTTGTTGATTGCGGCGCTTACTCATTTGATAAAAATGATGACTATCCGGACTTTATCGGTAAAGTTGGAGAGAATGTTTCGAAAGATTTAAGCTCTCGCGGCGTTGTACTGGGGAAATCAGGGGCAGGAGAGTGCATTGTGGCTAATAAATATAAAAATGTGCGGGCATTTCTTGCAGTCAATGAAAAAAATGTTAGGCTTGCAAGAGAACATAATGATGCAAATGTTATTTCTGTCGGATCAGAAATTGTTTCCCCTACCGAGACCAAAACGCTTATAAAACTTTTCCTTGAAACTCCATTTCCGGGAGACGAGCGCCATGCAAGAAGAATTAATAAAATTAAAGCGATTGAAGGAAGTCAGACTTCCTGAAAAAAATGTTAATTAAAAATTTTGATGCATTAAATTCCACTCCCCAAAGAAAAATCTGCCTGGAGCTCATAGAAGCAGCGCTTGAGTCAATTCAACCCAAAAATGTAATTAAAAAAAATATTTCCTTAAAAGAAAGTGTTCTAAAAATTCAGGATAAAACTTTTAATTTAAAAGACTTTGATCGAGTTTTTCTTATTGGTTTTGGAAAAGGATCTGCCGGTATTTCCAAAAGAATTGAAACCATACTTAAGGAAAAACTAACTGAAGGTTACATTATCGATACAACTTCTGAGGAATTTGCAAAAATAAAATTTACTCAAGGCGCTCATCCATTGCCCTCCGAGACAAATCTTGACTTTACAAAAAAAATAATTCAACAATTTAACAACCTGACAATTAAAGACTTAGCTATCGTTGTAATTGCCGGAGGCGGGTCCGTGCTGTTTGAAAATCCATATAAAATTAATCTTGAAAAATTGACTGAAGTAAATAATGCCTTACTTAAATCCGGAGCAAATATTATAGAAATGAATATCGTAAGACAACATTTGTCAGATGTTAAAGGAGGAGGTCTTGCTAAAATTCTATATCCGTCAACAGTTGTAAGCTTAATTTTTTCTGATGTCCCAGGAAACGATATTTCCTATATTGCGTCCGGCCCGACAGTAAAAAATCATACAACAATTTCAGATGCCCTCGATATTCTCAAAAAATACAATCTTGAAAAGGAGTTGAATTTGCCGGCCGATTCATTTACGGAAAATCCAAAAGAAGATAAATATTTTGAAAAAGTTAATAATTTAATAATCTTAAGCAATCAAACTGCACTGCAGACAATGAAGAAAAAGGGAGAAGAATTGGGATTTGCTGCCAGAATTTACTCGGATAAATTTGAATCAGATGCCAAAACCGCAGGTAAAACATTAATTGACGCAGTAAATTCTGATGAAATTTTGCTAGTTGGCGGAGAAACAACTGTAAAAGTTTTGAATAAAGGAGGACAGGGAGGAAGAAATCAAGAGTTAGTTTTGGCTGCGCTTGCATCAATCGATGAAAGGACAACAATTGTTTCCTTTGATTCTGACGGATGGGATAACTCTTCTTTCGCAGGAGCTATTGGAGATTTACTGACAATTCAAAAAGCTAAGGAATTAAACATTGTTCCCGATGTTTTCTCACAGGAAAATAACAGCTTTCTCTTCTTTGAAAAAACAGGCGACGGAATTATTACAGACCGCCTTCCCTCCAACGTGTCCGACCTCATGATTGTTCTGAAAAAATAATTCTGTTACTATAGATTAATGATTGCAACTCCGGAAAAAATAAAAGATCTTGATCTTAAAGCAGATAAAATAAGACAGCTTATTATTGAAATGCTTTTGGAGGCAGGCTCGGGACATTCGGCAGGACCCTTGGGAATGGCAGATATCTTTACTGCTTTTTATTTTCATATTCTAAACCATGATCCTAAAAACCCAAGTTTGCCTGACCGAGACAGATTAGTTTTATCCAACGGACACATTTGTCCCGTTCAATATGCAGCTATGGCTTTAGCAGGATATTTCCCCATTGAGGAATTAAAAACTTTGCGAAAAATAAATTCCCGGCTGCAAGGACATCCCCACAGAACCTCCCTTCCGGGAATTGAAACAACTTCCGGACCCCTTGGTGAAGGATTATCTCAAGCGATCGGAATTGCCTTAGCCGGAAGACTGGATAATAAAAATTACAAAGTGTACTGCTTAACATCAGATGGCGAACATGAAGAAGGAAATACTTGGGAAGCGGTGATGTTTGCCGCGAAAAATAAGTTAAATAATTTAATTCAAGTTATAGACCGCAATTATATTCAAATTGATGGCAACACGGAAAATGTTATGCCTCTTGATCTCCTAAAAGCAAAATACGAATCATTTAATTGGAACGTTATTGAAGTAGACGGAAATGATATTAAGAGTTTTATTGAGGCAGTTGAAAAAGCAAAATTAGCAACAGACAAACCCACCATTATAATTGCCAAAACAATTCCGGGAAAAGGAGTAAGCTTTATGGAAAATGATTATCATTGGCATGGCAAACCGCCAAACAAAGAAGAAGCAAAGAAAGCTCTCGAAGAGCTTCGTAGTTCAAAATTTAAAATTTAAAATTATACTATGTTGAATCCTGATTTGAAACTTAACCAAAAATTATTTGATGCTGACGCAGAAATTAAACCTACCCGCGCAGGTTATGGAGAAGGACTTTTGGAGCTTGGCGGAAAAAATCCCAATATTGTTGCTCTTTGCGCTGATTTAACAGAATCAACCTACGCTCATCTTTTTGCGGAGAAATATCCCGAAAGATTTTTCCAAGTCGGAGTTGCCGAGCAAAATATGGCTGCAATCGCAGCGGGTCTTGGAGTAAGCGGAAAAATTCCCTTTATTTCTTCGTACGCAACTTTTTCTCCGGGCAAAAACTGGGAAACTATCAGAACAACTATTGCCTATAACAACTCTAATGTGAAAATTGCCGGACACCACGCAGGAATAATGACCGGTCCGGATGGCGCAACTCACCAGGCAACCGAGGACATTGCAAGCATCAGATCCTGGCCGAATATAAAAATTCTTGCTCCTTGCGACAGTATTGAGGCAAAAAAAGCAACAATTGCAGCCGGAGAAACAAACGGCCCTGTTTATCTCAGATTCTCCAGAGATAAAACTCCAATAATCACAACGCAGGATTCGCCTTTTGAAATAGGTAAGATTCAAATTTTTTGGACTAGTGATACTCCAATTGCAACAATTCTTGCAATGGGCTACATGCTCCATTACGCGCTGGTTGCTGCAAAGGAGTTAGAGCAAGAAGGAGTTAGAGTGCTGGTTGCAAATGCTTCAACTGTCAAACCTTTGGATGAAGAAGCTGTTTTTTCCCTTGCTAAAAGGACCGGCGCTTTTGTTACAGTTGAGGATCACCAGGTTATGGGCGGACTGGGAGGAACGATCGCAGAATATTTGGCTAAAAATGTTCCAACACCAATGGAATTTATCGGTCTTCAGGACACCTTTGCGGAATCAGGAAATCCAAAAGAATTAATTGAAAAGTATGGAATGGGAGTTCAGGCAATAAAACAAGCAGTGAAAAAAGTAATCGCCAGAAAAATATAATTTTCAATTTGAAATTTAAAATTTGAAATGAAAATTTAATTTTAAAAATTCAATGAAAATTAAAAATTGAAAATTTAAAATTAATGGAAAATAATCTTATTGATCAAATCAAAACCATAATCAAAGGGGATGTCTTAGGAGATGAAAAAACTCTTCAGGAATATTCCCATGATGCCAGTCTTTTTGAAGTAAAACCCCAAGCAGTCGTCTTCCCAAAAGACGTGGAGGATATAAAAAAACTGGTTAAATTTGTATCGGAAAATAAGAAAAGCAATCCCTCGCTTTCTCTAACCGGAAGATCTGCGGGAACAGATATGGGAGGAGGGTCTATCAATGATTCTATCATTGTGGAATTTAATAAATATTTTAATCATACCCCGCAAATAAACGGTACTGTTGCCACAACAGAACCCGGTGTTTTTTATCGGGATTTTGAAAAAGAAACATTAAAACACAACCTTATTTTTCCTTCTTATCCTGCGTCCAGAGAAATCTGCGCAATGGGCGGAATTTTGAATAATAATTCCGGCGGAGAAAAATCACTGCAATATGGAAAAACAGAAAAATACATTGAGGCAATGAAAGTTGTATTAAGTGATGGAAATATTTACGAGTTCAAAAAACTCTCAGAACAGGAGCTCCAAGAAAAAATATCGCTCAAAACATTTGAAGGCAAAATTTACAGAAAGATATATAAACTCATTATTGATAACCAAGATAAGATTAGCAAAGCCAAACCTAATGTTTCTAAAAATTCCGCAGGATACTATCTATGGAATGTTTACGACAGGGAGAAGAAAACTTTTGACCTAACGCAGTTATTTGTCGGAGCACAAGGGACATTAGGACTTCTGACGGAAGCAAAGGTTAAGCTTGTCCCCGTACCCATACACCGGGAGATGGAAATTATTTTCCTGCGCGATCTTGCACATTTAGGAGAGATTATTGATGCAGCCTTATCTTTGCAGCCGGAAAGTTTTGAGTCATATGACGATAACACGCTAAAACTGTCTCTGAGATATTTCCCTGAATTCGCTCACCAGCTGGGCATTGCCGGACTTATCCAGGCAGGCATAGCGTTTCTGCCGGCATTTTTACAAATGCTTATCGGCAGACTTCCAAAATTGGTTCTGCAAATTGATTTTGCCGGAAATGATCTTAGCGAACTTAAGAAAAAAATAGATACTCTGCATGCAAAGCTTAAACCCTTTCACCCTCAAACACGTATCGCAATTGACGATCAGGAAAAAAAATATTGGCTGGTCAGACGGGAAAGTTTTAATTTGCTGCGCAAAAAAATCAGAAACAAACACACCGCGCCTTTTATTGATGATTTCGTAATCAACCCGCATCAAATTGCAGAAGTCATTCCAAAAGTAACTTCAATTTTGAAAAAATATCCGGAATTTATTTTCACTGTGGCAGGTCATGTCGGCAATGGAAATTTCCATATTATTCCATTGGCTGATATTACAAACAAAAAAGTACGTCAGGCCATCCCAATTATTGCCGACAAGACTTACGATATTATTGCCGAATATAAAGGTTCTATAACCGGAGAGCATAATGATGGACTTATCCGTACCCCCTATTTGAAACAAATGTATGGCGAAAAAATAATAAAAATTTTCGAAGAGGTTAAAAATATTTTCGATCCCCAAAACATCTTTAATCCCAGAAAAAAAGTTTTTGGAGATTTGGATTTCGCCCTAAACCACATCAGAGAAAATTGGTAACTAAACTTCCTTAGTTTTTCTTCTTTTCGCGTAAAGTATGTAGGGAATAATGCTTAATAAATTGGTGATTGCCACCAGATAAAATAAAAATGCAAATCCATATCTGTTCGCTACAAATCCTCCGATTGTTGCAGACATGGCCATTCCCATAAATACGAATCCGTCATAGATGCTCCATTCCGCTACTTCTTTGTCTTTATCAAGATGCGTTGAAAAAAGAGAATTTTTTGCAGGCGAAGCAATTCCCAATCCCATACCAATAACACCATAAAAAACAAATACCGAGGAAACATTTTTTGTCAGGGCAAAACCCAGATACCCAAGACTGACAAGAAAAATCCCGATAATTGATACTGCAAATTTCTGTATATCTTTTGACTTGGCTAAATACCTTCCGCTAACCAACTCGAAAATAACTCTTACGATAAGGTAGGCGCTGAAAGATGATGCGGCAATTTCGGTATTTCCTCCGGATATTTCAGTGGCGGCAAAAATAGCAAAAATCGGAGTGATTGCATTCCATGAAGACCAGAGAAATATCTCGGAAATAATAAATGCCTTCACGATGGAATTCATGTGGAAATCCGAAGGCTTTCTTCCGATAAAAATTTCTTTTATCATTTGCTAGAATTAGCATATCACAAAATTCCAAAAAATATTCATTTTTGATAAGATAAGCCAGAGAAAACAAATGAAACTTATATCTTTAAATATTTGGGGAGGCAAAATCTATAAACCTCTTTTGGATTTTATTCAAATGCAGTCGCAAACAACTGATATTTTTTGCTTTCAGGAAGTTTTCCAAAACAATGCCGGCATAGCGGAAAGTTCCGGATATAAAACGGATATTTTAAGCGATCTTGCCTATACTCTGAACGACTTTCAGGAATATTTCGCTAAAACTTTTACAGGTTACGACATGATAAAACTTGTTGATTTTGAACTTAATTTTGGCTTGGCAATGTTTGTAAAAAAATACATCAAAGTTTTGTCTTACGATAAGACATTGATTCACAAGGCAGAAGGAGGAGTAAGAAGAAGAAAGGGTTATTTTGAAACTTCAAGAAGTATCCAAACCATACAATTTCAACAAAACAATAAAATATTCAATGTGTATAATCTGCATGGGCTATGGGTTCCCGATTCTTTAGGTAAAAGAGACAATGAAGAAAGAATTCAGCAGTCAAAAAGAATAGAGGATTTTATGCAAAAACAAGCAGGCTTAAAAATTATGGCCGGAGATTTTAATTTGGATCCGGATACCCAAAGCCTAAAAATATTAGAAAAAAATTTAAAAAATTTAGTTAAAGAGTATAATATTCCGACAACGAGAAGTAGTCTCTATACGAGAGGCCATAAATTTGCGGATTATATTTTGGTTTCGCAGGGAATTAAAGTAATTGACTTTCAAGTTCCAAATACTTCTGTTTCCGACCACCTCCCAATGATTCTGGAATTTACTTAGCAATTCCAGGCAAAATGTAGTATAATTTCAGATATGATTCCCAGTATTTTGGTGGTTGATGACGATGAAGGAATTCGCGAATATTTAAAAGATATTCTCACAGAAAACGGCTATTCCGTAAGAGTTGTCGCAGACGGAATAAGCGCTCTGAAGACGATAAAAAAATCCCAGCCTGATTTGATAATCCTTGATCTTAATCTTCCCGACATGAGCGGAGAAGGAGTTTGTCTTGAAGTAAGGAAAGACTACCCATCTTTGCCTATCATCATGCTCACAGCCAAGGACGATATCAAGGACAAGGTCGAGGGGCTGAAAATGGGAGCGGATGATTATATCACCAAACCTTTTATCGCAGACGAATTTATCGCGCGGGTTAAAGCAAGATTAAGAAACAATACTCAAGGAAAGTCTAATTTAAAAGTTGCGGATTTAGAGCTTGATAATAAAAAATTCCAGGTAACCCGCGCAGGCAAGATTATTAATTTTACCCCGCAAGAATTCCGGCTGCTGGAATACCTTATGCTGAATAAAGGCGTTGTTCTGACAAGGGAAATGATTTTGAACAGAATTTGGCTTTATTCTCCCGACATAGAAAGCAGAGTTGTTGACGTATATATCGGATACTTAAGGAAGAAGATAGATAGCGGTCATAACCAAAAGCTCGTCCATTCCGTCAGGGGATTTGGATATACTATAAAAGACTAGCTGATCTGAAAATATTGTAAAAATCCCAGACGAAAGTTTTCCTGAGAAATACCTTTACGGCATAAATTATTTCCATTCGTATCACCTCTTTTCTAAGGAAGGGTAAAGTTATGATCTGAAAGTAAAAGTTTTCTAGGGGAGAACGCAATTTTTGTCTCGGCCCTGATCCTTACTTTCTAATCCTTAACCTTACCCTCCTTCTTTACTAAATCCTATGCCCTGCCTCTCTAACCTGTCTTATCTACAATTAAATAATACATTCGCAAAATAAGAATGGATATCGAAAAATGGTAAGAAATTTGTAAAACCGGTTTTATTGAAGATTTTAGAAATTCAGCTTATGCAGTTTCCTGTAGAATAGCTCTCTGTTCAAGACTAGGACTGATGTGATCATCAAGACAATCAGGATAAGCATAATGTTCTTAGCAGGAAAACCTTTAGCTGTTTGAGTCTTGCCTTGAGGTGTTTCTTTTTCCTGAGTTGCCCCTAGAACTTCTTTTTCATTCTGACCTATTTGATCTAATTGAGTAATTAAGTTATCATCTGCTAAATCAGAAATAGTATTGCTGTTTCCCTCCCCATTTGCCGTAACTGTGGAAGTTGTATTTGAAGAAGCAGACGACAGAGTGGGAGTGGGAGTTGGAGCAGCAGTTACAACAACAGGAGCAACGGTTTGAGTAGTAGCTATATAATAGGAAGCTTTGGTTGCCTGAAACGTGCATGTCCCATCCGCAACAACACATTTGTGAGGCGGGAGAATGCCGTCATTTGTCCAGTTGTCCGTACCTGTTCTTGAGCGCAAAACACTGAGCGTTTGACCGTTAAGAGCGGTTCCTACAAAAATATTTAATGTGATGGGATTGCTGAACGAAAGTCCATGATTTGGAATACCCCATTGCAGCTTGCCGTTAACCACTATCCCCTCGCCTACTCCTGTTATAGAGTCGCTTGTAGGTTCAATCGCTGTGAGAGCGGCAATATCCAGATTGCTTCCGTCGATCTTGGTAATTTCTGTTCCGTCAGGCACTGTTACGAAACTTGTTCCTCCGTTAACAGTAACGTTAACAACAGATGTTCCTAAGGAAATTACTTTGGAAGTGATTGTCTCTCCGTTTAGGGGAGCAAATTTACCCTGTCCGTCAATACTTTTGAAAACCGCATTGCCAAAGCTTAATCCTTCGATTTGGTCTCCTCCGGAAATGGTAACAGCGTGCTTCCCATTTCCTCCTCTTGGCGTGGATAATTCCCAGTTGCTTTGCAGAATTTCCCTGACATTGTATGATCCGGGAATTAAATCGGAGAATTGATAGTTACCAAATGCATCGGTTACGGTTGAGAATTCCCCTGTATCCAATATACTATTGTCGTTGGCATCCAGGAAAATCGTCCAGCCGGAAAGCGCTAATTCATTTACATCTTTGACCCGATTTATATTTGCATCCTGAAAGACTATTCCGCTAATTGCGCCTTTCTTGTCTTCATCAGGCACAACTACGTCCAAAGGAGCAGTTACCGTAATAGCTGCAGCTATGGGACTTATTCTTTTGGCAGGACCAAAACTATACGCCCGCAGGAAAACCTGATGCGAGGGGTGCGAGGTATAAGTTTGATTTTGGTCAACAAAAGGAGATGTTTGATTTATGTGTTCGCGGATATCATCCGAAGTTCCCATAATCCCGTCAGGTCCGGGTAAATTGGTTGCGCGGGTTAAGACCATGAAGTTGGAATGGCTTAACGGATTGAAAAGAGGATCATCCGGCATAAGAGGTACGAACACTGTGCCGCTTTTTCCCTTGTTAACCAGGTCAAGACCATGATCAAAAAACTGGCCGAATAGAATAAACCATGAATTGAATGATGCGGACAAACCCATATCCGGAGCAACATTTGGAATAAATAGAGTGCCTGCAAAAGGATCGGGCAAGGTAAGTTCTCCTGCGGCGGCAACAGCTGCGGGATTGCTTGGGGTTTGATCAACAATCAAATTGCTGATCAAACGCGGTTTGGAATCAAACACAAAACCATTGGTTTGAGCGTAAGATGTTAAGTCCCCTACCTTTAACGGTCCCGGCCCATCCAGGTCAATACTAACTATTTCTCCCTCTCTAAATATCGGAGTTGTCAAACGGGGGAATATCCGGTCTGCTGCGCCAAAACTTGATTGGCCGGGCACAATATTATTCCATGATCCGTCAATCGTACGAAGACCCCAAGGCAAAGTATCTTTGGGGATTAGATTCAATAACGGTGTGCCCGCCGCATGAGCTTCCGCAATCCTGATTTGGTCTAAAATGAATTGCAGGTCAGATCTTATCAGGGTCAGTCCTGATCCGCCAAGGAAACTGCTGCCTGCAGATATTGCCAAAATACCCTTAAGCTTCGGAGATTCTACTTTGTTAAGACCATGCTCCAGATCTATTGTCTGATCGGCAAACTGTAATTTTTCAATGTTGCGGATTGTGTCTATGCCATTGTTTTCTTTGCCCCCATTGTCAGCTCTATTATCGGTTACTGTTATTCTGCCCTGAGCATCAGGCAAGCTAATAGTATAGTCGGCAAAATTACCTGAAAATACGGCTGTGTCAATATCATTTTCGGCAGTACCCGATACCAATATTTCACGGATTATTCTGATTTGACCCGGATTTATTTTGCCTTCAAAGATCGCTTCCTGAAGCTCTGTCATGCTGTCAGCAGTCAGAATTTCAATGCCGGGATCATTGCTGTCTCTTACGCTAAGACGCGCATTAAGCCATGCGTCCCCGTCTATAAGATCGTTTCCGCCGCGTCCCTCAATAATATCGTTTCCGCCCCCGCCCAGAATAATATTACCGCCGGAAAAAGAGGTAATATCGTCTCCAAGCAAACTTTGCAAACCGTCAATCAGCGCAATTTGACCTGCATTATTTAATGAATTGTTTTGGCCGGAGTTACCGTCAATTTTTGAGAGTTCAATGCTGCCAAGATTGTCTCCCCGCAGAATGTCGTTGAATTGTCCGCCTGATAAACCTTCGACCGAATCGAAGCGGTCGCGAAGAGTATCTACTTCCGGCAACATTAAGCCTTTGAAAAACATATCCGCGTTAGCCGGCTGAGGATCATTTTTATAAGTAACCCAGTCAAAACCCTGCATGCCTTCATTGCGTTCAATACCCGGATCGGAAAGCATAATGTCATCTCCTGATTCGGAGTCGTAATCGTCGTCTCCTCCGCCACCTATAATAACATCATTGCCGATAGTTGAGCTGTTTTGAAACGGATTGCCGTTATCGCCCTGAAGCAGATCGGCCTGCGCTCCGCCTTCAATCCAATCATCGCCTTCATTGCCAAACACCGTATCGGCAGCATCCCCTGCCAAAATAAAATCATTCCCCTCTCCGCCAAAAATCTCTTTGGGATCTCTTCCTCCGACAACAAAGTCATGGCCTGATCCTCCCAGGATAAGATCAATACCCGAACCCGCATTAATCACATCATTGCCCTCTCCGCCCTTGATATTGTCGTCGCCAAAGATGTCGGTCAAAATATCATCCCCTGTTCCTCCGATTATAAAATCATTGCCCTCTCCGCCTTCCAGACGGTCGTTTCCGCCATCTCCCCACAGTGTATCGTCTCCTTCGCTTGAGCGCATTTTGTCATTACCTTCGGTTCCTCCCATAACAATGTGCTCAATACCTGTATAGCGGATAGTGCCGTCAGGCATGATAATTGTGTCTGAGGGAAGCGTTGACGGATCCAGGGGATCTATGTCAGCCGCTTCAATATTAAAAGCCGGATGGGAGAAAATGTCATGCGGCGGATGCTTTATTCCGGAAGTATTACGCATCGCAAGTTCCGCAAACGAGTTTTGCTCAAGCTGAGTAAGAAAATTTAATCCTGCGTTGCGGGACAAATAGTAAAGCCTGTCGCCGTCCTGCAGTTTTTCCATCTGCGTTTCAAAAACAAAGTTAAAAGTAGAACCCAGAAGTCCGCCGAACGGCATTTGTTTTTCCGCAAGACCGCCTATCCAAAAATCAACATCATTAACACCGGTAATAATCCCCTTATCCGTGCTTGCCCATGCGCCCGTACTATTTAAGAAATCAAGACGATCCTCCGGCGCTCCCTCACCGCCAAGCACCAATAGTGTTGCTGCTGCGCGTTTGTCCGCAAGAGTTACGGCGTCCGTAATGGCCGTGTGCGTGCCATACGCGGCAATAAAATTAATTAAAGACTCCGGATGTCTAATGCCAAGTTTAAATTCTACCCAGCTGCCATAGGGTTTTAAAGCAGGGTCGCCTGCAGTTGCCAAAAAGAATTGAGCGCGGGCCGAATTAAGAGACGGAATACCCGTATCACGGCCCCTTGCTAAATTTATCGTGGCAAGGTCCAAGGGTAATCCCAATAGATTATTGCGCAGTGACTCTGTTACAAATTCGTCAATTTCGCTGCCAACCTGTCCAATCATACCAGCTGCAATAGCTCCGGCCGCCGCATCCGGAGTTGTTCCGCTTTCTAAAAATTCCAGAGGATTTAAGAAAGCCTGAATCAAACCGATATCATTACTTGTGCCATCCGGATTAGTGCGGGCGATTGTATCGGTCAGCATGGTGTGGCCAAAGCGGTAAACCGTATGAGCGAACTCGGCTGCAATTGCAGGATCAATATCCGTATGATAACCGCTGAATACATTAACCTGCGGCTGAATTTTGCGCGCGAATTCCTCGAATACCAAATGCTGATATTGCATTTCCGTGCCGAATTTAGCTGCTTGAAACAAACGCTCGCCATTCCAGGAAAGACCGTTAATTGCCTCTTGAGTTATTGGGAAAACTGCAGGCACGGTACCGGGCATAAGCCATTGAGTTAAGAATTCCAGATCGCCCGTATCCAAAATTACATTCTTAGTATATTCAACCAGACGATTATGTTCGGAATGAAAAATATGATGAACAGAGGTAAGGCCGATATTTTCATTAACCCTGCCGTCTCCTGCTATAAAATGAGCGTCTAAAAGTTCGTTATCATAGGTACCAGGTTCGGATAATCCGATAACGCTATCCGAATCGGGTTTAAGCGGTACGCCTCTGGTATTTACAGGATTGGCGTCATGAGCAATATCAGCCAGGAAAGGATGTCCGCTTCGTATTGCGCCTGTAGCATCAACCGGAGATAAGGGATTCCCTTCTACTAAAATTGGGGAATCTGCGGGGCTTAATCCGGGCATCACCAACTGAGGAAAACCGCTTACGCCTTTTAAGAAATTTCCGTATGCGTCAACAGCCAAAAGGGGCAGGTCAAGAACATCAAGATCATCGAGTAAAATACCCAGCATGTTTTTCGCCTGAGCTTTAACCTCTGCCCAGGTAGCCATTCCTCCTCCAAGATTGCGGCTTTCAATCAGCCGTCCCGTCGCAACCGGAGCATTTACTCCATCGGATACTAAAATGTCAAATGTAAATGCGCCTGCTATTGTAGGTGTCCAGGAAAAAACTCCGCTTACGGGATCTATAGTTGCGCCTTCCGGAGCGTCATTTCCCAGTGAAAATGTCAAAATGTCGCTATCAGCATCCGTGGCGGCAACAGTGAAGGAAACAGGCGTGCCAAGCGTGATAGACAGATTTGGAATTGGCGCGATTACAGGAGGAGTGTTTGCCGGAGAAGGCAAGGGGGCGGGTTCAGGGATTGGCAAAGGCGTTGGTAAAGGTTCGGGCGCGGGTATTGCATTAACTGTTACAGCAGTTGATCCTGTTACTTCTGCGCTAACGGCGGTAATTATCGTTACACCTTCGGAAAGAGCAGTAAATGAACCTGTTGAGGAGTTTATTAATCCCACCGCAATATTAGAACTTGTCCACGTAACTGCTGCTGCAATCGGATTGCCGAATTGATCAAGAGCAGCTGCGCTAAACGCCTGAACTGCTCCAACATTAATCGCAGGAGCTGCAGGACTAACGTTAATTACAGCTAAAACAGGTTGAACTGTAACTGTTGTTGATCCGCTAACTGCTCCGCTAGTGGCGGTAATTGTAGTTATGCCGCCTTTAAGAGGAGTGAATACTCCGGTTGCGGAATCAATTGTTCCAACCAGAGGATCAGAGCTTGTCCACGATACTGCTGCTGCAATCGGATTGCCGAATTGATCAAGAGTAGCTGCGCTAAATGCCTGAACTGCTCCCACATTGATTATTGGCAAAACAGGAACTACATTAATTGTGTTTAAGACTGGGGCTTCCGCTGCCACATTGATTGTTCTTATTACCTGTGTTGCGGTATTTCCCGCGGCATCAGATACATTGTAAGTAATAGTGAATGTTCCGACTGCCGATGTATTAATAGGCAAGCCTGTGGTTATAATACTAGCTGTAATATCTCCGTCAACATTGTCTATGGCTGTTGCGCCGGCATCAACATAAACAGTGTTTCGTATGACTTCTACCGGGCTTGTTCCATTAAGTGTAATAACCGGAGCAATTGTATCAGCGGGAGGAACAGGCGCCGGAGGCAAGGGAGCAACTATCACATTGACTGTTCTGATAACCGGGATCGCTGCATTTCCTGCCGAATCTATAGCAGTATATGTAACTGTGTATTCTCCTATAACTGCCGTATTAACAGTACTGACGGAATTAACTTCAACAGCCGTATCAACATTGTCTGCAGCAGTTGCGCCCGCGTCAATATAAACAGTGTTTTGTACTATTTCTACAGGATTTTCTCCGTTGAGCGTAATAACCGGAGCAGTTACGTCAGCAGGAGGGGGAGGAGGTTCAGGAGGCAAAGGGACAGCAATTACATTAACAGTCCTTATAACAGGAGCAGCGCTGTTGCCCGCAGTATCAGCTGCTGTATAGACAACAGTGTAGGCGCCGATTACGCTTGTATTTACAGAATTTACTACATTAACCGTAACTTCCGGATCAACGTTATCAGCAGCGGTTGCGCCGGCATCAGTATAAGTTTCCCCAACAAACACGCTGACAGGATTGTCGCCAAGCATAGTAATAATAGGAGCAACGGTGTCGGTGGGCGCGGGCGGTGTAGATGGCGTATCATCAACAGGCGGAGTCGGTGTGGGAGGAGTAGGTTCAGATGCTGAAACAAAAAGAGAAGATTCTATTCTGGTCTGCGCAGCTGAAGTTTGTCCGTCTTCAAATATTAATAATGTTTTCCCGGCATTACAATCCGCGATACAATGATCAAATATTTGCACTACAAGATAAGCATTGTTGAATTCAAATTGGCTCTGCGAGGCAGCAAAACTAAGCTGTTCATCATTATTGTTCCACCAGTCCGGTCCTTCAATGTCAAATAGGAAAACAGCATCTGTCAAACTCGTATTGCTTGGGCTTGAGTAAACGTTAATATGGGGCTTTGAAAATTCTCCTCCTGTATTGTCATCTTTATGGATTACGAATTTCCAGCTGCCTGCTTGAAAACTGCCATTAAGAGGCGTCTCGCTTATCCACGAAGCGGAATCAACCGGCGGAGCGTGAGACGGCTCTGTTGATGGAAAAATGTGCTGGTGATTAACTTTTCCAGGATGAAAATGCCGAAAAGAAGGAGTGTTAGTGCTGTTGATGGATGAGACTTGAGAATTACCCAACGTTGGAGCGGTAGTACTCAAAACATGACTATTGGTAAGCGCAGCTGTTTGATTATGGAAATAAAATATTTTGCTTTCGCCGCCCGATGGCGCAGGGGGTACAGCTTGAGCAAAAGCCAAAAAACTATTTGAAAAAGTTATAGTTAAGGCTAAGAAAACTGATAAAATTTTTGATAAAATAGTTTTATTCACTTAATTATTGGATAAAAAAATTACTTAAGCTTTCTATAAGAAAGCCTGTAATAGCTAAGACCCAAAACTGTCAGCACCAATAACATTTGTACCGGCCAATTTTTCAGAATGCCCAGAATAAATTTTTCCACATCTTTTGGTGAAGGCAAACTCAAAACTCCAGATTCCTGTACTTGGGTTCCCTGTTTGTCTTCTTCGGATTGAGTAGTACCCAAAACTGTTTGGTTAAATTCCGAAGTAGATGCTGAACCAGGAACAACAGAGAGTTCATTGGAGAAATCTCCGGGCATGCAGTTATTAATCGCTTGAATTCTGAAGTAATATGGGGTGCCTGAAGACAAATCGCTTACGGTATAAGATGTGGCATTTTTATCTCCGATATTTGTATTGCCGAACTGCATGGAGCCGGAAGAAAGTCCATACACTAACAAGTAGTGAGTTACGGGATCGTTTGCTTTGGCCCAAGTCAGGGTAACTTCATCGGATGCATTTGTAGTAACTGCGGAAAGCAGAATTGGCAGGCTTGCCGGTTTAGCATCCGAGCAGGCGGATGAAGAACTAACTGACGTGAAGGAGGCGTTATTAGATGATTGGGATGATGCAGTAACAACAGGCGCAGAAGTTGGAGTTGCGGCCGGAACTGGCGCAGCATGGGATACGGCATAGAAAGATGCTTTTGTAGTCTGGAAAGAGCAGATTCCTGATGCGATTACACAGGTGGCAGGAGCCGCAATTCCGTCATTTGTCCATCCTGAAACTCCGGAAACCGAACGCTGTATATCTAATGTTTGTCCATCAAGCGAAGTTCCAACGAAAATATTTAAAGTGATTGCGGGATTAAATGACAGACTTATGTTAGGAATACCCCACTGTAATACTCCATCAACAACCGCATTCTCAAGTCCCAAAATAGAACTTGCGGCAGGAATAGATGAGGCAAGAAGCGACATGTCAAAAGGTGTGCCGTCAACTCTGGTAATTATCGTACCGTCGGGAATGATTATTGCGCTTGTTCCGCCATTTCCCTCAACCGTAATAGTTGATTCTCCGCGGGATACAACCGAGGTAGTTCCTCCCGAAGCTCCGCCTGTTGAGACAAATCTGCCCTGATTTCCGATATTGAATATCTGCGCGTTACCAAAGTCGTTGTTGATGGATGCGGAGTTATTGGCAATTGCTATAGCATGTTTGCTGCCTGAAGGAGAGGTCTGTTCCCAATTGCTCTGTACGAGTTCCCGTATATCGTACGTTCCGTCCGTAAAATCTGCGAATTGATACTCGCCATTTGCGTCTGTTATAACCGAAATCTCACCGCTGTCCAAAATTCCGTTGTTGTTGGTATCTGAAAACACTATCCATCCGGAAATTCCTGTTTCGCCCATGTCTTTAATTCCATTGGCGTTAAGATCATCGAAAACAGTACCTGTTACGGATTGTCTTAATGAATTGGTAAGCGTGCAGATTATATTTTCTCCGGCATCAAGATCAACTGTTGCCATGCGAGCCCCTGCATCAACAGTTGTTCCGTTGTCGGAATCTATGCAGCTGATATTTAGAATCCAATTTGACGCGGAATCTTCCCTTAGTTCATACGAACCCTGCGCAATATCTGAAAATACTCTGACATTAGATAATTCATTTAGGCTGTTTCCGTCATCATCCAAAGAGAATCTTTCATCAAAACTGCCGTTCTCTGTTATTCTTAGTCTGAATCCAAAATCCTGCGCGCCGTTAGGTATTGTGTTTTCGATAATGGTAATCGTACCGGTTGCAGGAACAGGAATTGCAGTTACGTTAACTGTTCTGGTTACGGGGGTTGCCGCATTACCTGCGCTATCCGATACATTGTAAGTAACTGTAAAAGTGCCGGGAACAATAGTTGAAATTGGCAGTCCTGTTGTAGCAATAGCCAGAGTCAAGTCTCCGTCAATATTATCCAAAGCTGTAGCGCCGGCATCGGTATAGACAGTGCCGATTAAGATGTTAACCGAGTTTGCTCCAAGAAGAGTAATCACAGGAGCTGTAACATCAGCAACAGGAGCTGCCGCAACTACATTCACTGTTCTTGTTACCGCAGTCGCAGCATTTCCCGCAGCATCAGACACATTGTAGACAACAGTAAATATTCCAACTGCTGATGTGTCAATTGGCAAACCTGTGGTTACAATACCGGCTGTAATATCTCCATCAACATTGTCCAAAGCTGTAGCGCCGGCATCGGTATAGACAGTGCCGATTAAGATGTTAACAGAATTTGCGCCTGTGATGGTAATGACCGGAGCCACAGTGTCAGCAACCACATTGACTGTTCTGGTTACTTGAGTTGCAGCATTTCCGGCTGCGTCTGAAACATTGTAGGTAACAGTGTAAGTACCAATTACTGCCGTATTAACAGGATTAACGGTAACAATATTGGCTGTGATATTTCCATCGACATTGTCCAAAGCGGTAGCTCCGGCATCAATGTAGGGAATACCTGCAACTACATTTACAGAGTTTGCGCCAAGAAGGGTAATAACCGGAGCTGTGGTATCAATGCCGGTTACGTTCACGGTTCTAGTCGCGGTAGCTGTATTGCCTGATCTATCGGTTGCAGAATACGTCACGGTCTTCGCGCCTACTATAGATGTGTCAACAGGCAGTCCTGTAGTTGTAACCGTTACTATTCCGTCGAAATCATCGGTTGCGGTTGCGCCGGCATCAACATAAACCGAATTCTGCGCAACTTCAACAGGATTTACGCCATTTAGTGTAATAACAGGTGCTTGTGTATCCGCCAATCTTCCGCTGACTGCGAAAAGGTCGGTTGTGAAATTCGACAACCCGGGACCTGTAACAGAGAATGAGTTTTGTCCGATAGGGCTTCCTATTACCGTATGTTCAATGCCCGGATTTCCAACATATCTTCTGCCGGGATTGGCAGCGTTAACTAGTAATGGATCTGTAAGACTGGAGTTTGCGCTAAATGTATCCCATGTTAAGTATGGTCCAACTTGTCCGTTAAGCGCTGTGGAAAAGTTGGGTGTAGCTATTTGATCGCAGGTAACTCCTCCTCCCGCAAAGCATCCTATGTCATCGGTAACATTAATTACTCCGACCTCATCTGCAACTTCATCCACGTTTCCATATGGATGATGAATGGTATAGGTTTCGCCGGGTACTAACCCTGTAAGTCTGTATCTTAACCTGTTTTGTACGGATTGTTCTCCGTCAACAGCATCTTCTCCTGCAAACGCCGCCTCAACTGCCAGGACAATAAGCGCTGTTTGAGTTCCATTGTCTATTGCCGCTTCGGCAGACCACCAGAATCCTTCGGCTCCAAAGCCGATTTGCTCTGAAAAAGGATTTTCAGGATCAACAGGATCGGAGATACCGAATCCGTCAGTTGCTTCCATTAAATCCAATGCCAGACCATTGGAATCTTTATACCAGATCGGGAAACCTGCTATAAGACCGCCTGCAGGCGCAACCGGACCGACTTCGACCAGGCCTCCCGGAAGAGTATCTGCTACATTTACTGTTCTAGTCTTGACAGCAGTATTTCCCGCAGCATCGGCTACAGTATAAGTAACAGTGTTTGCTCCAACAATTGTGGTGTTAATCGGCAAACCGGTTGTGACAATACTGGCCGTAATATCTCCGTCAACATTGTCTATGGCAGTTGCTCCTGCGTCATTATAAGCTGCTCCAACGAATACGTTAACCGGATCTGCTCCAAGCAAAGTGATTACAGGCGCTGTAATATCTGATGTCACATTAACAGTTCTGGTTGCAGGTGCCGCAGGGTTTCCCGCGCTATCTGACACATTGTAAGTTACCGTGAATGTTCCGATTGCCGAAGTATCAATTGGAAGTCCTGCGGTTACAATACTTCCTGTAATATTTCCGTCAACATCATCCAAAGCTGTTGCCCCTGCATCGATGTAGGGAGTTCCAACAACTACACTTACCGTATTTATTCCAAGCAGAGTGATTATGGGAGCTGTAGTATCAACTGCGCCGCCGGCTACAACTATATTAACAGTTCTAGTTACAGCAGCTGTATGTCCGGTGCTGTCAGTTACAGTATACGTAACTGTTTTTGCTCCCAAAGTTGCAGTATCAACAGGCAGCCCTGTAACAACAATGCTTCCGGTTAAGTTTCCGTCAAGATCGTCAAGCGCTGTTGCTCCGGCGTCAATGTAAGTTGTGTTTTGAAGAACGTTTACGGAGCTATTTCCGAACAAAGTGATTACGGGCGCTCCTGCATCCGCCAGTCTTCCTGAGACTGCAAAGAGTTCTGTTTCTATTGAATCAATTCCTTCTCCTCCGACATTGGGACCTTCAACGCGGAAGATATTATTGTTGGTTGGGCTTCCGGTTACCTCATGCTCTATAGCTGGATTTCCAACGTATCTTCTGCTTGGATTTGCAGCATTAGTAAGCTGAGGATCAGTAAGATTAGGATCTGCATTGAAAGTCGTCCAGGTTAAGAATGGTCCGACCTGGCCGTTAAGTGGTGTAGAAAAGTTAGGAGCAGCTGCTTGATTGCATGTAACTCCTCCTCCCGCAAAGCATCCTATGTCATCGGTAACATTGATTACTCCGACCTCATCTGCAACTTCATCTACGCTGCCGAAAGGATGAGTGATGGTGTAAGTTTCGCCCGGCACTAACCCGTCAATTCTGTATCTGACTCTGTTTTGCACCGATTGTTCTCCGTCAACTGCCTCTTCTCCGGCAAACGCTGCTTCAAGAGCCAGCACCAGTATGGTGCGCGTGCCTATCGGGCGGTCTATTCCCGCTTCCGCAGACCACCAGAATCCTTCAGCGTTGAAACCTACTGTCTGGGAGAAAGGATTGGCAGGATCAACAGGATCGGAGATACCGAATCCGTCAGCCGCTTCCATTAAATCCAATGCCAGACCATTGGAATCTTTATACCAGATCGGGAAACCTGCTATAAGACCGCCTGCAGGCGCAATTGGACCGACTTCTACGAGTCTGTCAGTTGGCGCGGGTATTACATTCGCTGTTCCTTTTGTGGGAGCAGTGAAAATTGCCCATTCGGAAACTCCGTCTGTTTTTCTGCCGACTGACTCGCCAACTAAAGGATAATGGTCAATGGCAAAACCCGGAGAAGTCAGAGATACGGTAACAGTATCTACAGTTGATCCCAATTCATTGGACAAGCTGATTGTCTCGGGAGCAACATTGCTTAACCAGCCTGCCGGCGCTTCAAAAACAACTCTTCCTGCAGCCGCAACAGTCCCCAACGCAGACAAATTTTGCGGATTATTAGCGGAATTATTGATCATCCAGCCTGTTCCATTGGCTAAATCTACAGGAGAAGTGCTGTTGTTAAAAAGCTCAACCCATTCTGCTCCTGACGCAGGATTTGGCATAATTTCATTAATCAAAACTCTTTGAATAGTATCCGGAGCGGGCGCTGTAACTACGAAAACTGTAAAGTGGTTCAAACCTTTAATAGTAATAGTGTCCGGAGATTTTTCTTCTTTTGGCTCTTCAACTTTTTGCGCGCTATTTAATTGATCAATATTTTCCGCTGATTTTATTTCGACATTTTCGGACTGTACATTTTCCGGCAGAGGCAAAGTCAAATCATATGCGAAAGTCCCATCCGTCATTGTTGAGGTAATATCATAAGCAGTATCGGACAAAGCTTTGGTTTGCTCTTTCTGTTCTTGAGTTAATTTAATTTCTTTAATTGTTAATTTGCCTGAGGAATCCGGCAATTTTGTAAACGCGATTTTTACCTTATCGTTTTGAGGAGCAGCATACTCTTTGTTTAATTCAACATTTTCCGTTGTTCCCCAACTATTAGCGTCCAAAACACTCCACAATGGGTTTGCCGAAGACTCGGCGGTTTGAGAAGGAGTCAAATCGATAGCTGCATCCGGGGAAACATTTTCGGATGGAATTTCTTCTGTTTCTGTTCCAAGAATTTCTTGAGGAGTCGCTGTTGGTTCCTGAACTGCCGGCTGCTCCTCTTGGGTTAAACCGGTTTCTGCGGATGGTGTTGGAGTTTGGGTTGGAGCTATTGCTTGAGGATCTGAAGGAATTACATCGGTATTGTCAGGAACAGGAGTTGTGTCTAAAACAGGAGCAGTATCTGAAGCTGGAACTGGAACTGGAACTGGAGTTTCCGACGGAGCAACTTCTGGTGTTAAATTACCTGTTGGTAAAGTCGCTGGCTCAGGGTTTGGGTTAACAACCGGAATATTAGTATCCGCAACTGCTTCCTGAGCAAACGCAGTGTAAGTAAGCGTACCGGGCAAAACCAAATTAGCAATCAGCGAAAAGATGATTAATCTGAAAAATAATTTTTGCAAGAACTTTATTTTCATTTTGTATAACGCCCTTAGAAACATAAAACTATCACAGCATATCGCGGCAGAGTAAGAACGAAATGATTAGACGGTAAAAGTTTTGTAAGAAGTTTTAATTAAGGCTTGTGATTTTTGGGGCAAAATTTGAAGGTGTAAGATTATCTTTCTTTAACTTCAGAACAAAAACTAATCCTTTCGGCTTGTTATTTCTAACCTTTATTTCACCATCATACCTTTTCAGAGTTTTCTCTACTATATATAACCCCAAACCCGTGTGGCCTGTTTTACCATATACAAATCCTTCTTTGAAAAGATTGTTTTTTACAGAGTCCGGAATTCCTATTCCGTAATCAGCGATACTCACCTCAACAGCGTCCTTCATATTCTTTATCTCAATGTCTATTCTCTTTGTCCTGCCATGAGAAGAAGCATTTCGAATAATATTTTCTATCACTGATGTTATCGCCTGATCTGCCAAAACCACCCCGCTGCCTTTTATCTCAAATTTAATTGCCGGAAAATATGAGCAAATTTCCTCTACTACTTCCCGCAATTTGTAAGGAACTAATGGTTCTCCTGTTGAAACAGCGCGCTCAAGAGACCCTATCTGCTGGATCAAATGCGCGCTGCGGTCAACAGCGGCATGCATATTCTTAAGCGTTTTTTCTTTTCTCTTTCCTTCCGTATAAAGTTGCATATTCCCCTTGACAACAGTCAGATTATTCAAAACATCATGTCTGAGAATTTTATTCAGGAGCCTTAAAACATCATTCAGTTCATTAACTTTCGCCTCTGCTTTGATCTTGGCTTTCAGAGCCCGGCTAAGCTCATGAATATTAATCTCCTGCTCAGCCCATGCGCTAAAACTCTTCAGCAGTAACTCTTCTTCTTTATTCAAATAACGGGGCTTGTAATCTTTTATGCAGAAAGCTCCTATTCTCCTGCCGTCTGCTGCTCTAAGCGGCACTCCCGCATAAAATCTAATATACGGCTTACCAATTACCATTGGATTTCCTGCAAATTTTGAGTCTTTTTTTGCATCAGGTATAATGAAGGTGTCGTCAGCAAGCATGGCGTGTCCGCAAAAAGAGATGGCTCTTTTTCCCTCCCGATTGAGCAAACCCTGACATGATTTAAACCATTCTCTGTGGGAATCTACCAAAGTAACTGTTGATATCGGCACTTTAAATAAAGAAAGAGCCAGTCTGGTAATGCGATCGAATCTTTCTTCCGGAGGCGTATCCAATATTTGCAGCGCGCTTAAAGATTCAAGGCGTTTTTCTTCATCGGGCGGTATTGGCGCTTTTTGATAAGACGGTTGCATTATAATCTGAAGTATACCACAAACTGCCGCAATTTCCCTAGAAGCCTAATTTCTCTTTGACTAAAATTATTGTAATTCTGCCTTGCGTAATTTCTTTGTTGACTATCAAGATTTTGTTAACCGCGCTTCCCGGCACCCCATAAGCTTTTTTGGCTCTTTCACTTTCCAAGGGAAGAGTGTGCTCGTAAATGCGTCTTATGCCTTCATCTGTGTTTTTAACAACTTTTTGAGATCCGACTACCCAGATGACGCGCCCTGCGGCATAAGCGTATGCCGGCAATTGACTGCCTGTATTGGAAGCAATTAAGACATGTCCGTCTTGGGTAACAGCGTGCGCGCTTCCGATGGCAAATTGGGGCGCTGCGCCCAGACGATTCATTTCCTGCGCCTCGGTTTTTCTATCCATTGCATAAAGCCTGTCTCTGACCGGCTTGAACTTTCCATCCGGTTTATTTATTTCCTCTGATAATCCAATAGCATCCAAGGTCACGGAAGTCATTGTCATAACTTCACTTCCCTGCGGAATAAGCTCCAAGACTTTTTCTTTGGCTTTTTTACCGCTGTCAACAGTTAACGCTTCTATTCCATTTTGCTGCAAAGCCTGTATGGTATTTTGTATTGTTTGCGCGCTGGCTAATTTATCCCAGTTAGTCATAATTAAGCAACTATTTTACTTATATCTATGCCAAGATTTTTTAGATATTTTTTATCTACGCTGTAAAAATGGCTTGCCCCCTCTTTTCTGGCTTTTAATATATTTGCGTTAGAAAGTTTTCCGAAATGATGGGAAAGAGTCGGCTGGGAAAGAGGAAATTTACTCAAAAGCTTTTTGCAGGAAAGTTCCTTTCCGTTATTTAAGATGTATTTAACAATATTTATTCTGGTTGTATCGGAAAGGGCTTTGAACAATTTAACGACTTGTTTTTTCATGATTTAATTATAGAAATATTTGAATAATTCAATATTACTACGCGGTTTAATTTTTGTCAAGAGGCTATGAGCGAATAAATTTAGTAAACTCTGCCCAGTCTTTTCCGAGATAGTGTTTCCTTAACTCTCCTGTTTGGACAAACCCCATTTTTTTATAAAATTCGATCTCTCCCCACTCTTTACCTGTTAACAGAAATAATTTATGCGCTCCTTTTTCTCTTGCTATCTTTTCTGCTTTTGACATCAAGGCTTTTCCTATGCCGCGTTCTCGATGCTCATGGGAAACAATTATTGTTACTATTTCCATAACTCCGGCTTTTAATAAATAATGAAGCATTCCGACTGTTGTTTCATTTTCCAATACGCTAATATAGTTATTTTCCTCTTTCCATCTTCCGGATTTACCAAAATGTTTTTCATCCGCTATTACCCATTCTTTATCGCTGAAATTTTTCATCTCTAATGTTTTACGCTTGGTTATCCTAAATTTCATGAGGCTATTATAGCAAAACAGAGAATTAGAAGATAACTATTTTTCATTCTTCCAGGGAGACATGAGCTGGAAGTAGTTGCCGTCAGGATCAGCCAAAGTTGCTATCCACATCCCTTCCATTTCACCCATTTCATAAGGCTCTTTTATTACCTTGGCGCCGGCTGATTTGATTCTTTCAAATTCTTCTTTCACTTTTTCCGTTTCCAAATTAAGTATTATCCTTTGCGGCTCTTTTGCATTACCCTTAACCTCCGAATGCTCCCCGATAGTCAGATAGGTCTTGCCTATTTGCCATCCATACCAATTATCTTCCATCATGTCCGCTTTTTTACCGAAAACTTTTGCGTAAAGTTCTGCCAAAACTTTTGGCTGTCGTGAGCCTATCATTACAGAATTAAAATTCAGCATAATTTATTACCACCTCCTTTTCTGCGTGAAGGATATTTTAATTTTAGGAAAAATTCAGTGAGAATTATTACAAAAATGGAGATTTTAGGCTTGTTCCTATAGTTAAAAACATTGCTCCTAAGGACATCGTAATAAAGTTAAGCATATCATGTTTAAGGGAAAAATAATCTTACGAGAACCGCTAGTCCATTCATAGAGACGTGTAACATTGTTGTCGTATAAAATGCTTTCCATTTTGACTCATCCTTTTTGATTAAATACACCCAAGATAACAATATACCTGCTGGGATAATAGTTAAAATTGCTAACAATTCTAAATGAATTAAGGCAAATATAATTGCGGATACAAGTATTAATAAAACCTTTTTCTTTGTAAATATTGATAAGAATTGCATTGCGAAATTTTGAAAAATCATTGTTTCAAAAGGCGGGAAAATAACCATTGAAATTATTGCTAATTTGCCTAAGCTCATTGTTGTAGTAAAACTTTGGTCAACAAAGAAATTGTCAATTAAATTTAAGCCAACCCCAGAAATTAACCCAACCGGTATAAGAATAAATATTAACACAAGAACCGCTACGCCAATTTTTGCTATCAAACCCAAAAGGGTAAATTCAACTATTAATCTAAAGGTTGAATAATTTTTAGCGTTATCGAAATATTTTGTTATTAAATTTAGTAGCCTATTTAGAATTGTCTTCATATATATTTTAACTTTGGCACATTAAGCGCCAACTGGCCTTCCAATATTAGCATGCTTCGAATTAAGTTTCAGAAACTATTTATTGAAGAATTCTTTTAGCATGGTTCTCAATGTGGTTTTGCCTTTTGTGGTTTTAAAATATTTTTCTCTCCTTTTTGCGTCTTTTATATCCCTATACGCTTCATAATGAATAAGCTCGAATGGCGCATAAGGTTTCGTGGAAAATTCCTCTTTATCGTTGTGTTGCAAAAATCTTTTCTTTAAGTCTGTTGTAAAACCCGTATAGATAAAATTACGACTGAGGCTTTTTAGGATGTATACGTAATAAAATTTCATTGCTTGAGACAATGCCATGCGACATATCTCTTTGGGGACGTACCAGTCGGTACATCCCTACCTCACCACTCATTGGCGAAGCGATGAACCCGAATGCAATGAGTGGTTCGTTGCTCCCCCGAGAGGACTCGGACCTCTAACCTTGTCCTTACAAAATTCCTTCTGTTACCAAAAGGTTTGGACTATCTCATCCCCCTACCATTTGATAGGGGATCGGGTATATAGTCTCTACACATTTACCACATTCAGTTTGCATGAACGTGGACTTAGCTCGGGATTACCCTTCGATAAACTCAGGGTTTCCCCGAATTAGCCCGATTTTTCATCCCAAATTACTTTGGGAAGCTGCGTTATGGTTCACAGGGACCTGCTCTACCATTGAGCTACAGGGGAACGAAACAAATTAAAAATTAAAAGTGCAAAATGAAAAATTAATTTCTGGTTAAGATTTTATCATTAATGACATCTGAAATCCAGCCCTCAACCTTTCTAGTCAGGATGTAATTGAAGAGTATTCAAAGTGTATTTGTATCGTTGACTAGACAACGATACTATCACAGCGCAATTTAATCCAAATAATACGCCCGAGGACCGTCCCTAAATCACTAAATCATGAGATGGGTTCAAAGTCTGCTAACATTGGGAGGAAAAGTGTAATTCTGCGCCTGGCTTTGCAAATAGCCTCAAAAAAGGACTTCTGATATAATCAGCTCATGAAGCAACAATTCCCAGAACCAATAGTAGGGACTTTTATCCAAAATAATAAGGGAGAAATAATCTTAATTAAAACTCATAAATGGAATGGTAAATATTGTGTCCCAGGGGGACATATTGAAGTAGGAGAAACCATGGAACAAGCATCAAAACGAGAAACAAAGGAAGAAACAGGACTTGATGTTTATGAACCCAAGTTTTTGGTATTACATGAATATCTGCCTGATGGTAGTTTTCATACAAAAAGACATTTTATATTCCTCAACTACCTTTTAAAAACTGACTCCACAGAGGTTACTTTAAATGATGAAGCGGAAGACTTTGTTTGGGTAAAACCAAAGGAAGCACTAAAATTGCCACTCGAACACTACACCAAAAAGACAATTGAAGAACATTTGCTTTAAGGAATGTTTCAACTTCACAAACCTTTGAGAACAAAGCAAGATTGCTGAAACAATTGCGATGTACGATGTAGGGAGCTTTTTGATAATATACAAATATGGGAAGTTTTATTGAAATAAATGATACCCTCCAATTAACAAGCGCTCAAGGATTTCCCAAAGAATTAAACTTGGAAGAGCATTTAAAAGTTTCATTCTCCGCGGAAAATTTCAAAGATAAAATATTTGAATTTAAAAATAAACCGGAAATTAGAGTCTATAAAATTCCTCCAGTAAGAAATTTCTTAGTTGAGAACAGAAACGGAAAATGGATTTATTGGGGATTAGTTCATATTGTTGAAACAACTTGTGATTATATTAATAAAATAACATCAGGTAAATTTAAAATAATTTATGTCAATTCTCCCGAAGAAATGAAGAGAGCTCACGAGCTAATAGACAGAAATCCAGATACGCAATTTTTTAAACAATAATTCCCCACCGTTCTTTTTCATTGTGTTTTTGACATTAAAGCATAAAATGATTTAATATCTAAGTAATCTTTCAAATACTATGAGTGAATACGGACAAATTAAAAAAGATGCTTGAACTGGTTGAGAAAAAGCAATCTAGGACAAACTATATTCTTCCTTAACCTCTTCTGCGAAATCCTGCATTAATTTTTTGATTTTTGGGTCGATAACAATTGCGCAGTAGAAATTAAGATCGCGATTGGATTCATAGTAATTTTGATGACAATCTTCGGCTTTGTAAAAATTTGTAAACGGAAGTATTTGCGTAACAAAGGATGGCTGCTTTGATTTTTCAGCAATTTCTTTCTGCGTTGCACAGTGGCAAAAGATCGCAGACTTATATTGAGTGCCGATATCCGCTCCCTGCCTATTCAAAGTTGTCGGATCATGTATTGTCCAAAAAACATCCAGAAGTTTTTCAAAAGAAATTATTTCAGGATCAAACTTTATCTGAATCGCCTCAGCATAATCTGTTACTCCCGATGAAACCTGCTCATAAGAAGGCGCTGAATCTTGATCCGAAGAACCGCCTGCATAGCCGGAAACCACAGACTCAACGCCCCTTAGTCTTTTGAACAAAGCTTCCATGCACCAGAAACATCCCCCTGCCAATGTCGCTGTCTCCAAAGTCTTCATTATTCCACTATCAACTTTCCCATCATGCCATTGTTGCGATGGTTAGGAACACTGCAATAATATTCAAAAGTGCCTTTTTTATCAGCTGTAAATTCCACACTGTCCGTCTGTCCTGCTTGAATTTGCGCAGTGTGAGCATTGAATTCGTCAATAACCCAATCATGGAAACCTTCCGTATTTTCAAAGTTGATACGTACTTTGTCGCCCTGTTTAACGCGAATCTCTTGAGTGTCAAATCTTGGCGCTTTCTGTCCCGTAGCTTGAATTGCAAGCATTCCTTTTACAGCAAATTCTTTAACCTCCGCTGACTTTGTTATGTTTTCCGAAGGAAGTTTTTGCGCAGGATTAAGCGATGTACGGAAGAAATAAAACGCTCCTCCAACCAAAACAACAGCTATAACTGCTGCAATTAAATAACGTGAACTCATTCTTCTCACCTCCTCTCGATATGATTATCAAACAAGTTTCTTACTTTTAGTTCAAGTAATCATGAGAATTGAGTAAGGGTTTGGTAACGGATAAGCGGATTAAGCTGAAAATCTTTGGATGATGCAGGGAACTTTTTGATACACTAATTGCATCAAGAAGATTGTTGAATTACAGCAACACGAAGATTAATTAAGCTAATTAATTGGTAATTATATGCAGTCTTGATTGATCGAGGTAGGCCGGGTATTTAAGACTTGTTTTCATCTGAACCTGATACGTTTTATTACCTGAATCCAGCGTGATTGATTTTGAAATTATAAGCTGCGGAGTTCCCCCTTCCAAAGAAATGTCCGAAAACCATACCGGATGTTTATCGTTAATATTGTATAGCCGGACATAAGCAGTTTCATTTCCTGTTGGAATTCTAATTGTTGCTTCAAATACAACTGTTTTCATATTCCCATAATTTGCAGGGTCAAGTGTGGCTTTAAGTCCCGGAACATCCTGCCAATCATCAGACGAATTAGATCCTGTCCCAAATGGCACAAAAAATTCTTTCACAGAAGACGAAGCTGAAGTTTGAGACACCGGTTTTGCCGTAGGGAGCGGAGTAAGCGCGACACTAGGCTTAACAGGCAAGATTGCCCCTTTTGTTGCCTGACTGATTTCGGACAAACAACTTTTAGGACAAATATCAATAGTGTTTGGTACGGAAATTGTTTTCTCTATTATTTGGACTTTCCTGCTATTGACCAGGAGAAAATCTAGAAAAAGAAGATTTAAAAGAACTAAAAAAACGAAAATTCTAAAAGCATTTTTTGCAGATAAAAATTTATTTCTCTCCTCCATATTAATTAATCACCAAGATAATCACGCAGTTTATTTCCGCGGGACGGGTGGCGGAGTTTCCTTAGAGCCTTTGCCTCAATTTGTCTTATTCGCTCGCGGGTAACTGCAAACATGCGCCCGACTTCCTCAAGAGTTTTTGGCTTACCGTCTTTCAAGCCAAAACGTTCTTCCAAAACTCTTCTCTCGCGGTCTGATAAAGTAAGAAGCACTCCCTCAACCTGTTCTTTCAAAAGCTCCCTGCTAGCCGAATCAAAAAGAGTAGGGGCCCCCGCATCATGAATAAAATCCCCAAGCCTGCTATCATCTTCATCTCCAACTGGAGTTTCAAGACTTGCCGGCTCTTGAGAGATTTTGATAATTTCCAAAGCCTTGTCAGGTTCAATTCCTAAAACTTTAGCTACTTCTTCTGGACTTGGCTCGCGTCCCAATTCCTGCATTAATTTTCTGGAAGTACGCAAAAACCTATTGATATTTTCAACCATGTGCACCGGAATTCTGATTGTCCTTGCCTGATCTGCAATTGCCCTAGTAATGCTCTGGCGGATCCACCAGGTTGCGTATGTTGAAAATTTGTAGCCTCTTCTCCAATCATATTTCTCAACCGCTCTTATCAATCCTTGATTCCCTTCCTGAATTAAATCCAAAAGTGTTAGTCCTCGTCCGACATATTTCTTGGCAATAGAGACTACCAAACGTAAATTAGAAGTAGTAAGTATTTTCTTGGCTGTTTTATCTCCCTTTTCCACTCTTTTGGCCAGGGAAATTTCTTGATCAAATTTAAGAAGAGGAATTCTGCCTATTTCTTTCAGATACATCCTGACCGGATCGGAAACTGTGCCCTCTGTCAAAACCGTCAAAGCTTCAAGCTCTTTTTCCAATGCTTCCATTGGCTTATTTTCTCCATCCTGATCCTTTACAACCGATTCAAAAACATCAATATCGGAATTCAAAAGTTTATCATAGAGGCGATCCAACTCTGTCAAATGCTCTTCCGGACGCGGAAAAATAGACAGAATTTCATCCTGTGTAATATATCCTCTTTTTTTCGCAGACGTAATAATATCCGACAGGACATCGTCCTCTTTATTCTTATGCTTCATAGCTCTCCCATGTTTTATCCAGCGCCTTTTGAAAACCACTTTTACCACAAAAACCAAACTCCACAAAGGTGCTATATCTATTTTACCATATTTATGACTTGGACAAGAGGCTAATCGCTGAAGTTAATTCTTTCTCCAAATCAGTTATTTTTTCAGAATCTTGGCTTGCCTCTCCCGCCTTAAGATTGAAGGAGATGTCTTTTATTTTATTTTTCAGGAACAAAGCCCTCATTTCTCTTGCTATTTTTTCTGCTTCCAGAATATATTTCTCAACAGTCTCAAACTTTGGCAAAGGAAATAAAAAAGAAGTGTCGAATGAACCAACCAACTCACGAGGCAAAACGCTTAAAAAATGTGAAGCGTCAAATGCTCCTGTTTCTTTAAAATCAAAAAGATTATCTGCTATTTTCTGGTAAGAAATTATTTGAAATTTATAATCTTTAAGAATTGCCCTGCATTTTTCCAAAATTATTTTTGGGTTCTCGTGCTGAACAACAAGGGACATCAAATAATCCTCCAGCACTTCTATTCTTGGTCTTTTATTTTTTTTAACAAAAGTTACATTGTCTTTGACAATTTCTTTTTTTTCAATTCTTTCCATTTCTTTAATAATCGCGTCCAAAGAGACATCTAATTCTGCGCTCAACTTTTTCAGATAATGCTCTTTTATTATTTCGTTTTCTATTTTTATTATTATCGGCAGGAGTTCCGAAGTTATTTTTCCTTTTCCTTCAACTTTGGTTTTATCGTAAGCCAAAAGTGTTTTAGAAAAAACATAATCATAAATCGGAATATCCCTCCGTATTGATTTCTTGAAAGATATCGGATCTTTTTTAATCGCCTCATCTGCGTCTTTTGCGTTTTCAAATACACATGTCGTTATATTTATTCCTTTTTTCTCCAAAACCTCCAAGCTTCTCTTTGTTGCCGTATATCCCGCATCGTCCAGATCAAAACACAGACAAACATTGTTTGTGAATCGCGCCAGAAGCGCAACTTGATTTTCAGTCAAAGCCGTGCCTTTTACCGCAACTGCATTTGTAATTCCCTGGCTAAAACATGCAATAACATCTAATTCTCCTTCCAAAATAATTGCTTTATCCAGCTTTTTAATTTCCTCCTTTGCGGTATTGAGTCCGAAAAACATACTTCCTTTGTGATAGACAATCGTGTCCCTGGTATTAATATATTTTCCGCCAGCAAATGGCTCTTCTATTGCGCGCCCGGAAAATCCCGTAACATTATTTCTGTGATCAAAAAGAGGAAACATTACTCTGCCTCTAAAAAAATCGCCGGAATAGCTCGCTAATCCCGCTTCAATCAAATCTTCTTTCTTATGTCTTTTTTTATTGATTAGATAATTAGACAAAGAAATGCCGTCCCCGGGAGAAAATCCGAGCATAAAGGTCTCTATAAGTCTTGTATCCAGTTTTCTTTCTTCGGTTAAATAGGCAAGGGCTTTTTTACCAACCGCGTGCTTCGTCAGAACATAATGATAAAAATCCAAAGCAGCTTTATTTAATTTATAGATTGTTTCTTTTTTTGAAGAAATTCCCGCATTAAAACCTGATTCACGAAGCTCTATTCCTGTTCTTTTTGCCAAAATCCGCAAAGCCTCTACGAATTCCAAATTTTCGTACTCCATCAAAAATGTATACACATCTCCTCCCTTACTGCATCCGCCAAAACAATGCCAAATTTGCCTCTCCGGTGAAACAACGAAAGACGGAGTTTTTTCGTTATGGAAAGGGCAATTCGCTTTAAAATTCCTTCCCATTTTCTTCAGAGGAATGTATTCCGATATAAAGGACACTATGTCTATTCTTTCCCTAATTTGGCTAACCTCATCCATAGCTCCAATATTCTATCACTTTACTTCTTGCTTTTCTAAATCCCGTTTAATACAATGGCTAAGGTTTATGGCAGTAACATTAATAATTGGCGCTCAATGGGGAGACGAAGGAAAGGGAAAAATAATTGACTATCTCTCCGAAAACTCCGATTATATAATCCGCTTCCACGGAGGAAATAACGCAGGACATACTATTATAAACAGCTATGGAAAATTCGCTTTGCATCTTGTTCCCTCAGGTGTTTTTTACAAAAATACAATTGCGGTTATTGCAAATGGAACAGTTTTGGATCTTGAAGTTTTAGTCCAAGAGATCCAAACTCTAAGCAAAACAGGGATTAACCTGACCAATAGACTGATTATTTCTCCCCGCTGTCATATTATTATGCCTTATCATAAAATATTGGACAGAGTTTACGAAACAGCCAAAGGAAAAGATAAAACAGGAACAACAGGACGGGGAATCGGACCTGTTTATGCGGATAAAGTCAGCTATAACGGGATTAGGCTTCTTGATTTTTTTGACAGGAAACAGTTAGCGGAAAAACTTAAAACCCAGCTTTTGCTGAAAAATAAAATTATTCAGGCTCTTGGCGAGCAACCATTGGAGCAAAAAGAAATAGAAAAAAATCTTTTCATTTTTTTCAAGAAATTACTGCCTTTTATAAGAGAGCCCTACCCTCTATTACGAAAAGCTCTTAAGCAGAAAAAAAAACTTCTTTTGGAAGGTGCGCAGGGAGTTTTCCTGGACAATGACTGGGGAACATATCCTTTTGTTACCGCGTCAACCACTCTTGCAGGCGGAGTTACATCAGGCGCGGGAATTCCGCCGAAAAAACTTGATAAGATTATCGGCGTTGTCAAAGCCTATACAACCAGAGTTGGCGGGGGACCTTTCCCAACAGAATTACTAGACGAAACCGGAGAAAAATTAAGAACTATTGGCACAGAATTCGGCGCAACTACAGGCAGGCCAAGAAGGTGCGGATGGTTTGACGCGGAACTTATCAGATTTGCTTGCGAAATTAATGGAATCACAGAACTCGCAATTACCAAATTGGACATTTTGGATAGTTTTAAGGAAATAAAAATCTGCGCGCATTATATTTTGAACGGAAAGAAAGTTAATTATTTTGACGGGGATGCGGATTTCTTATTCAAAGTAAAACCTGTTTATAAAACATTCAAGGGGTGGAATAAACCAACCAAAGGAATTACTAAATATAATAATTTGCCTATCGAAGCAAAAAAATATCTAAAAGAAATAGAAGGATTAACAAAAACTCCGATAAAGTATATTTCAACCGGAGCAAAAAGAGATGAAATCATCAAACTCTAAAAAATACAAGGCGATAATTTTTGACGTTGACGGCACGCTTATTCCCAACAAAATACATGGCATCCCTTCAAAAAAAGTCAGAGATGCCATTATCAAAGCGAATAAAATTCTCCATGTCGGAATCGCAACTTCAAGACCGCATTCAATGCTTACCGAAATAATCAGATTGCTGAAATTATCCGGACCCTCAATTGTCAATGCCGGAGCAAGAATCATCAATCTCCCCTCAAAACAAATACTTTGGGAACAAATTATTGATACGAAGTCAATCAAAGAGCTTTACAAAATATTTAGTAAACGTAATTTAAACACTACCATTAATGATGATGGCAATGAGGTAGAATTTACCAAAAATTACATTTCTAAAAAACCTTTAACAGGATGGACGCTGGCAGTTCCTCCCCGTATGGCAAATATTTTGATAAAAGAAATTTCCGGAATTCCCAATCTTATCGCGCACAAACTTCCTTCATGGTCGGGCGGAGAAAATATAACCATTTCTTTCACCCATAGCTTGGCTACCAAAAAACACGCGCTTTGGGAATTAACAAAAATACTGAAAATAAATACATCTGAAATTATCGGTGTCGGAGACGGACACAATGATCTGCCATTATTGCGATCATGCGGATTAAAAATTGCCATGGGAAATGCCAACAGCGAACTTAAAAATATCGCCGACTATATTGCCCCATCTGTTGAAAAAGACGGAGTTTCAGATATTACAAATAAATTTATTTTATGAAAAATTTTGATTACTCAACTTACCTTTCCCCTTTTACCTGGCGTTACGGATCGCAAGAAATGAGAGCTGTCTGGTCGGAAATAAACAAAAGAAAATTGTGGCGCAAAATTTGGGTACATCTGGCAAAAGCGCAAAATAAAATGGGGCTGGTTTCCAAAAAAGAATTAGCAGATATTATCAAACATCAAAATGATATTGATATTGAAAAAGCCCAAGAGATAGAAAAAGAAATTTACCATGATGTAATGGCGGAAATAAAAACATATGCTCTACAATGCAAAATCGGCGGAGGAAAAATTCATTTCGGCGCAACATCAACAGATATTATAGACAATGCTGATATTATCCAGATTAAAGAAGCTCTGGATTTAATTAAAAATAAATTAAAAAATCTTCTGGATAATTTTGCAAAGCAAATAGAAAAAAATAGAGATGTCGTTTGCATGGGCTACACTCACCTGCAGCCTGCTGAACCAACGACCTTAGGATACAGATTTTCTTTGTATGCGCAAGACCTGCTTTGGGATTTGGAATTTATTGAAAAAATACAATTTTTTATAAAAGGCAAGGGAATTAAGGGAGCTGTCGGGACATCCGCAAGCTATCAAAAACTATTGAAAAATACTAAATTTTCTGCCTTCAATTTGGAAGAAGAGATAATGAAAAATTTAGACCTTGATCCCGTTGATATTTCCGGACAGACATATCCGAGAAAAATCGATTGGCTTGTAATGATTGCTCTTGCCAATATTGCTCAGTCTTTGCATAAATTCAATTTTGATTTAAGGATAATGCAGTCCCCTAATTTCGGCGAATGGTCAGAACCAAGAAGCGCCAAAAGAGTCGGCTCATCTGCAATGCCTTTTAAAAAAAATCCGGACAAGGCGGAAAAAGTTTGCTCGCTATGCCGCTATGTTTCATCTCTCTCAAATGTCAGCTGGGGCAATCCAGCGTTTTCTCTTTTGGAAAGAACTTTGGATGATTCTGCCAACAGAAGGCTTTTCTTGCCGGATGGGTTCTTGGCAATAGATGAATGTCTGGATACAACAAATAATTTAATCAAAGATCTTGTTATTTTTGAAGATGTAATCGGAGAAAATTTGCAGAAATACGGAATTTTTTCCTGCACGGAAAGCCTAATGATGGAACTTGTAAGAAAGGGCGCAAACCGTCAGGAAATACATGAATTAATTAGAGAATATTCCATGCAAGCATGGACCCAGATTACCAAAGGCAAAAAAAATCCCTTAATTGACCTCTTGTCTTCTGACAAAATGGTGCTAAAATATATCTCAAAAGAAAATATCCGTAAATTATTTAATCCAAAAGATCATATTGGCATTGCCAGAGAACGGACTGAAAAGTTTTTGCTAAAACTTAAAAAGAAATGAAGAAAATATTGGTAGGTATTTTTCTTGGATCTGATTCCGATCTGCCCATAATGTCCAAAGCTTGTGAAGCTTTGGAAGAATTTAATATCGCGTATAAAATTACCGTTTCCTCAGCGCACAGATCCCCGGATTTAACTCTTAAAAATATTGATAATTTTCAAAAATCAGGAGTCAAAGTAATTATTGCAGGAGCAGGTTTAGCAGCTCATTTGGCAGGGGTCATTGCTTCTCATTTTCCTCTTCCTGTTATCGGCGTGCCCTTAAAAGGAGGAGCTTTAAACGGCGTTGATTCGTTGTACTCAACCGTACAAATGCCCCCGGGAATTCCGGTTGCAACAGTTGGCATAGACAATGCAAAAAACGCAGGACTTTTGGCTGTTCAAATTCTTGCAATATCCGACAAAAAACTAGAAAGGAAATTAATAGAATATAAAAATTCTTTAAGTCTTAATGTAAAAAAGAAAGCGGATAAGCTTGAAAAGGTCGGATGGAAAAAATATTTATGAATGTTTTAAAAACCGTTAATCTCAAAGGTCTTGGAAAAAAATATCAGGGCAAAACCCGGGACTTTTATATTAAAAACAGTAAAAGAATTATTATTTCCACTGACAGAATTTCCGCATTCGACAAAGTATTAGACTTCATTCCTTACAAAGGACAAGTGTTAAATTTATTATCTATTTTTTGGTTTGAAAAAACAAAAGATATTGTAAGAAATCATTTCCTGTCTTCTCCCCATCCAAATACTATGGTTGTAAAAAATGCAAAATTAATTCCAATTGAAATGGTTGTCAGAGGATATATGACAGGAGTAACCGGAACATCTATCTGGGGCTCTTATGAAAAAGGAGAAAGAATAATTTATGGATTAAAATTTCAAGATGGTTTGCAAAAAAATCAAAAACTTCCGAAACCAATTATCACACCTACGACAAAAGCTTCAAGCGGACATGACCAAAGACTAACCGAAAAAGAAATCATCAAGAAAAAAATTGTTTCTGAAAAAATATGGAAGCAAATGAAAAAAGCAGCCCTTGGACTTTTTGAAAGAGGGACAAAAATTTGCGCCAAAGCAGGAATTATTTTGGTTGACACAAAATATGAATTCGGTCTTGACGAAAATAAAAAACTAATTTTAATTGATGAAATTCACACGCCGGATTCTTCAAGATTCTGGATTAAAAAAACTTATAGGGAACGGCTTAAGAAGGGATCGGAACCGGAAAATTTTGATAAAGAATTCATGCGTATTTGGTTTGCCAAAAAAGGATACAAAGGAGAAGGCTTTCCTCCCAAAATGCCAAAAAGTTTTATCAACAAAGTCAGCAAAAGATACATTGCTATCTATGGAAAAATAACAGGAAAGAAATTTAAAGCCGAGGAAAACAAAAATATAACCGGAAGAATTATTGCTAATCTCAAGAACAATCTGCCCCAATAAAATTGCATAAATGATTTACACAATTAGAGTTGTATCAGACAATAATGTCTATCAAAAATCTCCAAAAATTGTAACTGCAAAAATCTACAGAATAGAAGGAATAAGAGAAAATCAAGCGAAAATTTTAGCGGAAAAATTATTTTGCGAAAAAATAAATCAGAAATATTCGCTTAACAAATCTATTTTAAAAAACGTTTCTTTTATTGCAGAGGTTGCTTACAAGCCCGGCGTTATGAATCCGGAAGTTGCCTCAATCATCAAAGCAGCAAAAGATTTAGGAATCAATGTCAAAGCAGCTGACTCAAGCACCGAATATGGATTTACGCAAAACATCAAAAAGGAAAAGATTGAAGAAGTTGTCAGAAAATTAAATTTATTCAATCCAACCGTTGAATACCTGGTTAAAATTCAACCCAAAACACTTATTATCAAAGGGGTATCTGGAAAAACTACCACAGTTCCAATACGAAAAATGGATAATACTGAGCTTGCCGAAGTATCCAAAGATAAATTATTCTTAAATCTTGAGGAGATAAAAATAATCCAAAAATATTTTTTCAACTTAAGAAGAGATCCCAAAGATATTGAATTGGAAACTCTGGCGCAAACCTGGAGCGAACACTGCGCGCATAAAACATTTAAAGCGCGGCTTTTAGTTGATGGAAAAGTGAAAAAACCGTTGATTGAAAGACTAAAGAACGAAGCTTTAAAACATAAGGAAAATATTTTATCCGCATTTGTTGACAATTCCGGAGTGATGGATTTTTATGACGGCTTTGCCATCTGCGGCAAAGTGGAAACTCACAATAGTCCTTCCGCGATCGAACCCTACGGAGGCGCTGCAACCGGATCAGGCGGAGTTTTCAGAGATATTGAAGGAACTGCCAGAGGAGCAAAAACTATCGCTTCAACTGACATCTTCTGTTTTGCCAACCCCGACATGAATCTCTCAAAATTACCTGCTGGATGTCTGCCTCCAAAATATCTTTTGCAAAGAGTTGTTAAGGGAGTCAAAGACTACGGTAATAGAATGGGCATTCCGACCAATAACGGTTCTGTGCATTTCCATGATGATTTTCGCGCCAAACCAACAATCATAGTTGGAGCTTACGGAATACTTCCCAAAAAAAATTCTCAAAAAGGAAAAGTGAATATTGGAGACATTGTTGTTGCAGTCGGAGGAAAAACAGGCAGAGACGGAATACACGGAGCAACATTCTCCAGCGCCGAAATGACCGATAAGACTCTTAATATTCATTCAAGCGCTGTTCAGATAGGCAATGCTATTGAAGAAAAAAGCATGTTCGATGCTCTGGATGAAGCAAGAAATAAAAATTTGATTAAAGCAATTCAGGATTGCGGCGCAGGAGGGTTTTCCTCCGCAATCGGCGAAATTGGAGAAAAAACAGGGGTAAGAGTTTATCTGGAAAAAGCACCCCTTAAGTATCAAGGGCTGTCTCCCTGGGAGATTTGGGTTTCCGAATCCCAGGAAAGAATGATCGCAGCAGTAACAAAAGAGGATTTAAAAGAATTTCTGGAAATATGCAAAAAATACAATACCGAAAGTGCAATTTTAGGCTATTTTGACGGAAGCAAAAAATTAAAAGTATATTTCAAAAAAGAATTAATTTGTAATCTCGATATGAAATTCTTGCACCACGGCCTTCCCCAGCGAACAATGACAGCCGTCAATCCTAAAACCCCCAATCTCCCTAATACTCCAAATCTCCCCAATCCCCCTAAAACCCCTGCGGAGTGGATCACAATTCTTAAAAAAGTTCTCTCCTCTCCCAACATCTGCTCCAAAGAGCCAATCGTCAGACTTTACGATCACACAGTGCAGGGAACAAATGTCCTGCAACCCTTTAGCGGAGAAAAATTAGACGGGCCAAATGATGCGACTATCTTAAGGCCAATTCTCAACAAGCCTTACGGAATGGTTTTGTCTCATGGTTTAAATCCAATATTCAACAGGATTGATCCTTATTGGGGAAGCATATGGGCGGGAACCGAAGCAATTTCCAATTATGCTGCGGTTGGCGGAGATTATAGAGATGCTTCTTTAATCAACAATTATATTTGGCCGTTTCCCGACGAAGAATCTTTGTGGTCTTTGGACAAATCTGTAGATGCGGTTGTTGACTTCATGAAGATTTTAAAAATTCCGGTAATTTCCGGCAAAGACAGCCTGTCCTCAACTTACAAATCGAAAGACGGCGCAGTTATCAAAATCCCGCCGGTTCTTTGCATGTCTGTCTTTGGCAAAATTCCGGATGTCTCCAAGACGTGCTCTTCGGATATTAAAAAGGTCGGATCAACTTTGGTTTTGGTTGGAAAAATGGACGAAGTTAACAGCGTACCCCATGTTGATTTAAAACTTCTGCCTAAAACCTTAAACGCTGTCCATAAGGGAATTATTAATAATAAAATATTGTCCTGCCATGACGTAAGCGAAGGAGGATTGATAACGTCAATTTTTGAAATGTGCGTTGGTGGAAATATCGGAGCTTATATTAATGTCATCCCGAATTCAGTTCGGGATCTGCGTCCTGATTCTATTCTCCTTAACGAAACCGCCGGCTGCTTTATTGTAGAATTGGAAAACGAAATTGTTGCAAAAAAAATATTTAAAAACATTCCTTATTTAATCATCGGTAAAACTCAAAAAGAAAAAATAATTAGTGTTTCAAGGAGTAAGAAAAAGCTTTTTCAAGCAAACTTAGAAGATTTAAAAAAATCCTGGCAAAAACCAATGAAAAAAATATTTAATTAGTATGAAACCTAAAGTTTTAGTTTTGAAAACCGATGGCATAAATTGCGACGAAGAAACATCTTTTGCCTTTAATCTCGCAGGCGGAGACGCAAAAATAGTTCACGTTAATGATTTAAGAAATAAGAAAGATAATCTTAGCAATTATCAAATCCTAGCCATTCCGGGAGGATTTTCCCATGGGGATGATGTTGTCTCAGGAAAAATTTTAGCAATCGAGCTTGCCTCATTTTTTTCAGAAGAATTGAAAAAATTTATTTCCAGAAAAGGTACTTTAATTATTGGAATTTGCAACGGGTTCCAAGTCTTGGTTAGAACAGGACTTTTACCTTTTGGAAAATTAGGAAAAATGAGTGCAACTCTAACCAACAATGACTCGGGACACTTTGAATGTCGATGGGTCAATTTAAAAATTGAAACAAAATCAAAATGCGTATTTCTGAACAATTTAACAATGAAACAATTTAACAATATCGTCTCCTATCAAGTTGCCCACGGAGAAGGAAAATTTTTTACAGACCCGCAAACCTTAAGAGAAATCGAAAAACAAAAATTAGTCGTCTTTAGATACGCTGATGGAAACGGCAAACCCACGCAAAAATATCCGGACAATCCAAATGGCGCTTTAAACGCCATTGCCGGAATTACTGATCCGACCGGACGGATTTTGGGTCTCATGCCCCACCCGGAAAGATTTGTCAGAGTCGAACAACACCCCAACTGGAGAAGAATGAAAATCAATAACCCTTTTACCCGCCGACTCGGCCTTCGTAGCCACTTCGGCGAAGGAGGCAGCCTTAGCGAAGGAGGGCAAGGCCTCCCTATTTTTGAAAATATAATTAAATATATAGAGAACCTGGAGGGAGGTGAATAATAATGTCAGAACAACAACCAAACCCAAATAAAAGGCCATTACCCGTAATGGACGCAAAACCTTTAGATCAATCAGAACCAAAATCATTCAGTGGAATTGCTATAGGTGAAGTATTTATGTTTCCAAGACTAGAATTAACCCCCGAGCAAAAAGAAGGTTTACGAGAAGCAATAAGAAATATAATTCAACACCGATCATAAAGTATGGGCGGACTGGAGCAAGAACCAAAAATAAAAAAATTTGCCTTTGTAGGGACTAGCTGTACTGGGAAAACGTCTCTAATAGAGCATTTCAAAAATACTTATTCAGGAAACCAAAGTGTAGTATTTATACCCGAAGCAGCTAGAATATTTTTTACACAAAATCCCCAAATCGCAGATAGATTCTCAGTTACTGTCCAAGGTGCGGTACAAGCTTTAACATTAAAAAATGAACAAGAAGCTCATCAGTCTGGAGTAAAGATTATCTTATGTGATAGAGCGGTAATCGATGCTATTGTTTACGTAAGTTCGCAGGGCGATACCAAAGGAGCAAGTGAACTACTAAAAAAAGTAGAGTTCTGGTTGCCTACATATAGTAAATTTTTTTTATTGGATCCTGCTGATATTCCTTATGAAACAGACGACATCAGGCAAGAAACACCTGAAACTAGACAAAAACTTCATGATGCATTTTTGAATTTTTTCGAAGAGACCGGCATTCCTTACGAATTACTTAGCGGAACAATAGAAGAAAGAATTAGAAAAGTAAAAAGAATACTAGAAAACTGATTTTTTATTCCTCTGCTTCATAATATTTCGTATTTACATCTGCCTTATTCTATCAATCCAAAATTATATCTTATGCTATAATCCCATTATCTTACTGATGAAAAAGCAAAAAGCGATTACCTATACTCAATCCGGAGTAAATTATCAGGATTTGGATCCTGCGAAAAAAATGGCGCAGGATGCTGCAAAACAAACTTCAATAAATCTTAGAAAACACGGATTTAAAGAAATAACTGACTCAAGAGGGGAATCTGCTTTTGTGTGGTCCCAGGGAAATATTTTAATGGCTTCTGTAATTGAGGGACTTGGAACTAAAAATCTTGTCGCGGATATCACATCTCAAATAACAAACAAGACCTATTACGACATTATCGGACATGACACTGTTGCAACAATAATAAATGACCTGATAAGCGTTGGAGCAAGACCTTTGATTATCAACGCATATTGGGCAGTAGGTCAGAGCGATTGGTTTAAAAATAAAAAAAGAACAAAAGATTTAATCAGGGGATGGAAAAGCGCATGTGACTTGGCAGGGGCAGCCTGGGGCGGGGGAGAAACCCCAACTTTAAAAGGAATAATCAATGAAGAGTCTATGGATTTAGGAGGATCTGCAGTCGGGATAATTTCTCCTGCAAGAAATTTAATTACTGATAAAAAATTAAAAGCAGGGGACAGAATTATTTTATTAAAATCTAATGGCATAAATGCCAATGGCTTATCATTAGCAAGAGAAGTTGCCAAAAAACTTCCTAAAGGATACGCAACAAAATTATCTAATGGGAAAATATATGGAGAAGCATTATTAACAAAAACAAATATCTACGCAAAATTAATCGAAGATTTATTGAAAAACAAAATTGACATTCATTATATTTCCAATATCACGGGTCATGGTTTGCGGAAAATAATGCGCGCCAGACAAAATTTTACTTATATCATTGAAAAAATATTTAACCCTCAGGAGATATTTTTATTTATTCAAAAACACGCCAACTTATCAGATGAAGAAATGTACCAAACTTTTAATATGGGTCAGGATTACGCTTTATTTATTCCCGAAAAAGATGCAGAAAAAACGCAGAAAATTATTATTAAAAATAAATTCCAAAGTCTTGATGCGGGGAATATAAAAAAAGGGGCAAGACAAACAATAATTAAACCAAAAAATATTATCTTCAAAGGCGAAACTCTCAATCTACGATAGCATTCATTACTTATGTCATGCTGAATTTACTCGCCTCGCTGGCGAAGCGGGTTTCAGCATCTACTTTTCCAGGAAACGAGATGCCGAAACAAGTTCGGCATGACAACGGATAGACTACTCCCATTCCATTGTCGCCGGGGGTTTGGTGGTGATGTCGTAGACAACTCTGGAAACTCCGGGAACCTCATTAACAATTCTTGAGGAAATTTTTTGCAGAATATCATAGGGGAGTCGCGCCCAAGTTGATGTCATAATGTCTTTCGACTCAATAATTCTTAATGCAATAACTTCACCAAACTGTCTTCCGTCCCCCTTGACCGCTGTTGAATAAGCGTTGGTCATAACCGGAAAAGACAGAAAAACATTCGGCAGAGCTCCCGCTTTTTCAAGCTCAAATAAAACTATCTCATCTGCTTTTTTCTCCATTACCAATCTTTCTTTAGTAACTTCTCCTCTAATTCGAACTGCATATCCTGGCCCGGGAAAAGGCTGTTTGTTAACAAATTCTTCCGGCAATCCTAACTTCCTTCCGATTTCTCTAACTTCATCTTTATAAAAATTTCTTACCGGTTCCAAAAGTTTTAATTTCATTTTTTTAGGAAGACCTCCAACATTATGATGGCTTTTGATTTTGGCTGCATACTTGGTGCCCTGACTTTCAATCACATCCGAATAAATCGTGCCCTGCAACAAAAACTTAACAGAAATCTTTTTTGCCAATAATTTTTTCATTTCCCGCTCAAAAATTTCGATGTAAAAATTGCCGATAATTTTTCTTTTTTGCTCACTATCCGTAATTTTTTGCAGACGCTTTAACATCTCCCCTGCCGCATTAACAACTATAGGTTTAATGCCGATTCGCTTAAATATTTTAACCACATGTTCTTCTGTTCCTTTTCTCATAAGTCCATTATCAACGTAAATAGGAATAAATCTCTTCCCTATTGCTTTGGCAGTCAAAACAGAAGCAACTGTTGAATCTACCCCTCCGGACACCGCCCCAATCACACAATCTCTTTCCCCAACAATACTCCTAACGTTCTCTGTAATCTTATCCGTGTCATGCTGAACTGCGCCACCTCCGCTGAGGAAAGTCCTCCTGGAGGATTTCAGCATCTCGTTTTTATTCCGATGTTTAGATCCTGAAATAAATTCAGGATGACAAACGGAAAGAAAATTTTTGAGTACTTGTAGACCAAACTCCGTGTGTTCTACTTCCGGGTGAAATTGAACCCCGTAAATATTTCTTTTCAAATCCCCGACAAAAGCAAACGGCACATGCTCTGTTGAACCAAAAACTTCAAAACCTTTTGGAAGACGAATCACTTCGTCCCCATGACTCATCCACACCACAAAACCTTCGGACAAGTTTTGTGTAATTTTTAATTTTAAATTTTTAATTTTTAATTGGGCAGGGCCATACTCTTTTTTCCCAGGAATTACCTTCCCGCCTTCCAGGTGGGAACACAATTGCAGTCCGTAACAAATGCCCAAAATCGGAATTCCTAAAGAAAAAATCTTCCTATCAATAGTTGGAGCATTCTTTTCGTAAACAGAAGATGGTCCTCCTGACAAAATAATTCCCTTTATAGTCGTGTCATTCTGAACTAGTTTCAGAATCTTCTCCGGGTGAACAATTTTTACAACAATTCCCAACTCCTTAAGTCTTCTTGCAATCAAGTGCGTTGTTTGAGAGCCAAAGTCGGATATAACAATCATAAACAATGGGATCCTGAAATAAATTCAGGATGACAACGGGATGAGTCTATTTATAATTTTCTCCCGGATTGGTAATTAAAACATCATGAGGATGGCTTTCGGTTAAGGATGCCTGAGTTATCTGAATAAACTGCGCTTTTCCCCAAAGTTCTTTTATACTGCGCGCTCCGACATAACACATTCCGGATCTTATTCCTCCAACTGCCTGATCGACAAGCTCCTGAACAGTGCCCTTTATCGGCACCAGCCCCTCAACTCCCTCAGCAACCAATACCCTGTCTTTATAATCTTTACCGTGAAATTCTTCTTCGGATTTTATTTTCGCTCCTTTTTCCATTGCCGCCTCCGATCCCATGCCGCGATATTCTTTAAAAACATAAAATTCTTTTTTATTCTTGCCGTTAAAGATATTTCTGAATCTATGCGGAACTTCTTTTACATTAAGCTTTACTGTTTTTCCGGGCGCTTCCATTGACGCGGCGAAAAATCCTCCCATCATAACAGTTGACGCGCCGGCAGCCAAAGCCTTAACCATGTCTCCTGAATATTTTATCCCTCCATCAGCAATAACAGGAATTTTTGCTTTATGAGCAGCTTTTGCAGTTTCCATTATTGCCGTAATCTGCGGCACTCCCATCCCGGAAATAATTCTGGTTGTGCAAATTGCCCCGGGCCCCATTCCGACTCTTAACCCGTCTGCTCCGGCTGCGATAAGCCCCCTTGCGCCATCTGCAGTCGCAATATTTCCCGCAATTACTTCAAGAGCCGGATAGGTTTTTTTGATAAATCTTATTGCCGAAATAATTGTTTTTGTGAAACCATGCGCCGAATCAATTACTACCACATCAACATGCGCCTTAACCAAAGCTCTTAGCCTTTCCTCATAATTTTTCCCGGCTATTGCAGCCCCAACAAGCAATTTTTTATTTTTAACCGCTTTTACCTCTTCTGCCTGATCCTCAACTGTTAAATTCCTGTGAATTATTCCGATTCCGCCAAGTTTCGCCAATGCTACTGCCAATTTACTTTCGGTTACAGTATCCATGGGAGACGAGACGAAAGGAGCATCAAGCCTGATGTTTTTGGTTAATTGCGTGGAAAGATCAATGTCCGCGCGCGTGAAACTGCTATATGAGGGAACAAGTAAAATATCGTCAAAAGTTAAGCCAAAATGAGGCAGAAGTTTTGCAGTCTCCATAATTAACTTTACACCATTGACCTTTTTCTGTCAAGCTCTTGATCTTAATAAATCTCCTAAGCTTTCGCGGGAGCGAGGGCTTTTTTGGGGCCGAGGAGTTTTAGGAAATCATCAGCGTCAATGGTTTCTTTTTTCAAAAGTTCGCTGGCAATAACATCAAGTTCTTTTTTCAACTTTGTCAAAATTGAAATTGCGGTCTTATAGCCCATGTCTGTGATTTTCTTAATCTGATCATCAATTTTTGCGGCCATGACCGGAGAAACAGTCTTCTGATCATAAAAAGTTTTCTGCTCAGTATCCAAATTGATTGGGCCAAGATCACTCATTCCGTATTCAACCACCATTGTTCTTGCAACCTCGGTTGCTTTCGCAATATCATCAGACGCTCCTGTTGTCATTTCTTGGAAAATCATATTTTCCGCAGCCCTTCCTCCAAGCATCACGGCAATCTGTTCAATTAAACGAGTTTTTGTTTCATGGACATGTTCCGTTGGCTCCATCATGGTATGCCCCAAACTCATTCCCCGGCTAACAATGGAAATTCTGTGAATCGGATCCATGTGCGGCATTTCCCAACTAACAATCGCGTGTCCTGCCTCATGATACGCAGTCATCTTTCTATCCTCTTCCGACTGCAATCTTTTTTTCTCAGGACCTAATTTGACTTTAGTCGCTGCTTCTTCCAAATCCTTCATGTCAATTGCTTTTTTGCTAAGTCTTGCCGCCAAAATAGCTGCTTCATTAAGCATGTTTTCCAAATCCGCTCCGGAAAATCCGACTGTTCTTTTGGCAACTTTTTTCCAATCGACATCGGGAACAAACGGTTTGCCTTTGGCGTGAATTGCCAAAATCGCCTCTCTGCCTACTACATCAGGCATATCCAAAGCCACTCTCCTGTCAAATCTTCCCGGCCGAACCAGGGCCGGATCAAGGACGTCAGGTCTGTTCGTAGCCGCCATAACTACCAACTGCTCCGTTGGGGCAAATCCATCCATCTCAACCAAAATTTGATTTAATGTCTGCTCTCTTTCATCATGTCCTCCCATTAATCCTGTTCCTCTTTGCCGTCCGATTGCGTCTATTTCATCTATAAAAATAATCGCGGGCTGGGATTTTTTGGCAGTACTAAACAAATCACGCACCCTTGAGGCGCCAACCCCTACCAGCATTTCCATAAATTCACTGCCTGCCATTGAGAAGAACGGCACATTTGCTTCTCCGGCTGTTGCCCGCGCAAGAAGCGTTTTTCCCGTACCCGAAGGGCCAATCATTAGAACTCCTTTTGGCGTTCTTGCTCCCATTGCTTTATATTTTCCCGGGTTTTTCAAAAAATCTACGATTTCCGTCAGCTCCTGCTTTGCCTCGTCAACTCCCGCAACATTGGCAAAACTGATTTTCGGAGTATCTTTACTGAAAAGTTTTGCCGAAGATTTTCCAAAAGAGAAAATGCTTTCCTGCGCTCCGCGGGCTTGCCGGAAGATAAAGTAGAAAAATGCCACCATCAAGATTATGGGCAGAACAGAAGAAAGAATATTTAACCAATTATTCAGGCCTGCCTGATCTTTTATCACAACTTTCGTTTCCGTAAGAGATACGCCTGCATCTTTAAATATCTGATAAATATTCGCTCCTGCTTCTTTGGAACTCCGCACTGTTTCTTTCCCAATTTTTACCGTAAGAGTATTATCCAAAACTATAATTTCCGAAACCTTGCCTGCTTTTACATCCGCAACAACGTCAGACAAGGGAACTGTTTTTGTGTCTTCAAGCGATTGCTGATTAACTCCCAAAAAAAGAAACATCGCAAAAAGAAACAAAAACCCATAAATCAGAATATTCTTCCACGAGGTATTTATCTTGACTTTTATAATCTTTTGTTTCTTGCCGTTCTTGCCTTGCCTGCCGGCAGGCAGGTGATTTTTATTGCCGTTTACTGCCATATTCAAGGCTGAGTATATCATAAATCCAGAGGCTTTCCAAGATGAAAACTATGCGATTGCCAATAGAAACCAAAATAAAACAATTTGAGGGATGGATAAAGGATTAAATTGAGCAACGACAAGAAAAGACAATAGGGATAATTTAACTGTTAAGTTTGCCCTCTTAAAAGCGGTAATAATAATTCCTGCAAATATTATCAGCCCTAAAAGTCCTGACGATATAGCTGTTTCCAAAAATATATTATGCGCATTATCTATCTTCATATGGCGCTCTTGCGGAAAAACAAGCTCAAAATTCTCCTGTCCATATCCTAAAATTGGTTGTTTGAAAACCGCTTGCATACCTTCTGTCCAAATTAGACCTCGATTATCCCAAATCGAACTTCTATTAAATTGCGCTCTTTGCCCCTGAAATAGTTGAACAAGAAAAATCAAGAAAACAATTCCCGCGATAATAACTATAATCTTTTTCCGTAAGACAAGTCTCTTGATAAATAAAATCATCCAAATTGCCAATATTATTCCTACTGCCAAAATACCTGCTCTTGACTGAGCAAGGAAAATAACAAGCATAATTATTACGGATAAAATCACACGAATAATTTTATTGTTATTTAGCCATGCAAAAGGCAGAACTATTGCCAAATATCCTGCCAAAGAATTCGGATTGCCAATTGCCCCTACTATTCTTCCCTGATATGTCGGGATTGAAAAATCATGAAATATATATACACCAATCCCCTGCCACAAAGCAAAAATACAAACAAAAAAAGAACTTAACAGAATTGAATTTACAAAAATACTACTATATTTATTAAATATATAGCGTAATAATAAAAATAAAATTACTCCGCTTAATAATGTTATAAATCCCTGATGCCTAAATTCGCTTCCCAAGAATGATGTTCTCGGATCTATCCCCAAAAGATCTGCAAAATAAACTATAGATACATAAACCAATGCCAGTTTTGTCAAGAGATCAAATTTAAAAGAAATCATTTTTTTCAATATTGCTTTTATATTCAAGAGAAATAACATGAATACTATTGCGGAAAAAAATATGAACTTAGGAAATTCGTAAGGATTAAATATGTTCCGCAGATAGATTAGGGGAAGAATTAAAAAGAATGAAAAAATGATAAATCTTGCTTGTCTTACCTGACGCAGGTGCACTTTACTGAAGCTAAGATAGTCTGATACGATAAAGGACA
>CAZRWL010000002.1:0-88534 GCA_964603935.1 uncultured Gammaproteobacteria bacterium
TTGCCTTTATTGAAAGACCTGATTTTCTCCTTCACTATCCCCGGCTTGTTTCCGTTATACCCAGAAGCTGGAGAAGAGACAAGCCGTAGGAGGAAAACTCTTGACTTACTTGCAGATTAGATTTACAATCTAATTAATCATGTCGTCATTTGCGCCTGAAACAATTTTGCAAATTGGAGCGTTGCCTGTTACAAATACTCTTTTGCACACGCTTGCAGTAGACGGGTTACTGATAGGAAGCGTTGTCTACCTAAAGAAGAAGCTTACTCTAATTCCTAATAATTTTTTTCAAAACGCAATAGAATCCATAATTGAAACTTTTTATAATTTAACCGAATCTATTGCAGCGCATGCCGCTTCCAAAATTTTTCCGTATTTTATGAGTTTTTTTCTTTTTATATTGGTTGCCAACTGGAGCAGTCTTGTGCCGGGGGTCGGAACAATAGGGATCAAGGAACACGGAGAAATTATTCCCCTTTTCAGGGGAACAACAAGCGACTTGAACACTACGCTGGCTCTGGCGCTTATATCCGCAATAGCAACTCACACTCTAAGTATTAACATTATCGGAATAAAAGAATATCTTGGACGGTATTTTTCTCTTAACCCGATAAATCTTTTTATCGGTATATTGGAAATCGTCTCGGAAATTACAAAAGTAATATCGCTTTCTTTCAGGCTTTTCGGAAACATTTTCGCCGGAGAAATCGTTCTTTTAACGGTATCATCTATGTTTGCTTTCGTTTTCCCTCTGCCCTTCTTGATGCTGGAGGTAATAGTCGGAGTAGTTCAGGCGCTTGTTTTCTCAATGTTAACTATGGTTTTTATGGCCATCCTAACAACATCCCATAAAGAAGCGCATTAATGTTGTAACAACAAGGAAAATGGTGTAGAATAATTTAGATATATCTTTTAAGGGAGGTGAAATAATATGGAATTTAGCGTCTCTGGAGGTTTGATAATTGCCCTTGGAGGCATAGGGCCGGCATTGGCAGTTGGTTTTATTGGTTCAAAAGCAATGGAGGCTCTCGGAAGAAATCCCGAAGCGTCAGGAAGAATTTTGCCCGCAATGTTACTGGCTATGGCCTTTGCCGAAGCAATTGCAATTTATTCGTTAATTCTGGCTTTCGGAAAATAATTCTTTTTCAAGTCGTATGGAAATAATAAAAAATTTTGGAGTAAATCCTATTCTTTTGAGTGCGCAAATTGTTAACTTTTTAATTATATTTTTTATACTTAAAAAGTTTTTATACAAACCCATACTTGAGCTTCTGAAAAAAAGGCAGACTGCGATCAAAGACGGAATACAGCAGGCTGAAGAAGCAAGGGTGAGACTTGAAAAAGTTATAGTAGACGAAAAAAACATCTTAAAACAGGCCCAACTGCAATCAAAAAAAATGATTGACAGCGCCAAAAAAGAATCACAGGAAATAGCAAAGCAAATTAACGATAACGCCAAAAAACAAACTGAAAAACTACTCAAAGAAGCCTATGACCAAATTGCAAGAGAATCTTCCGAAACGGAGAAAAGGCTGGCGGTAAATGTCAGCGGACTCGCAACATCCTTTTTGGAAAAAGCGCTAAGCGAATTCTTCTCCGCAAAAGAACAACAGGCAGTTTTGTCAAAAGCGCTGAAAAAATTAAAATAAATTTATGAATAAAAAAAAGATTGACGCTCTTGTTTTGGCAAGTTATGAAAATAACTTTTTAAATAGGAAAAATGTCAATAGAATAGCCATTCTGCTGAACAAATCGGATTTTAAAAAATATATAAACGGACTGAAATTACAAGAAAAGAAAAGAACTGTTACGATTTTGTCTCCCGTAAATAATCAGTATCTCAATAAATTCCAAAAGCTTTTCCCAAATAAAAGAATTATACTTAAAAATGACTCTTCGCTCATGTTGGGGGTAAAAATTGTAGAAAATGATACTGTGTATGAATTTACATTAAAAAATTTTCTTGATAAAATCATTTCGCACGTAAAACAAAGCTATGATTGACAACGATAAAATCATAAGAGAACTTGAAGAAAAGCTAATGACATTTGGCGGGGATTTTAAATCTCAAAATGTAGGAACAGTGATAAAAAATACGGATGGAATTATTACCGCTTCCGGACTATCTAAAGCGGTGATGGGTGAAAAAATTTTATTCGAAAACGGCAACACAGGTATGGTTTTAAATCTTGACGAAGATAGCGTGTCAATAATACTTTTGGGAGAAGCGTCCGACATAAAAGAGGGGGACGTTTTGAAAACAACCGGACAAATGCTTGGGATTGAAGTTTCGGAAGATCTATTGGGAAGAGTCGTTGATCCAATGGGAAATCCCCTGGACGATAAGCCGAAGATAAAAAAGGGCAGAAATATGCCGCTTGAAAAAATAGCTGCAGGAGTTGTTGAACGCGAACCTGTTAATTTTCCGCTCAAAACAGGAATTAAGGCGATTGACTCGATGATCCCTATTGGACGCGGGCAAAGGGAGCTTATCATCGGAGACAGACAAACAGGAAAAACGTCCATCGCAATTGACACCATAATCAACCAAAAATCAAGCAAAAAACCCGTTATTTGTGTGTATGTAGCAATAGGTCAAAAGCAAAGTACGATTGCCCAAGTTATTGACAGACTAACCCAGGAGAACGCTTTGTCTTATTCCGTAGTAATTTGCGCAAGCGCATCCGATTCAGCTTCACTTCAATACCTTGCGCCTTACGCCGGAATGGCCATAGCGGAGTATTTCATGGAAAAGGGAAAAGATGTCCTAGTTGTTTTCGATGACTTAACGAAACATGCATGGGCGTATAGGCAAATTTCCCTAGTACTTCGCCGCCCTGCAGGAAGAGAAGCGTATCCGGGAGATGTTTTTTACCTCCACAGCAGACTTTTGGAAAGGTCGGTTAAGCTAAATAAGGAAAAAGGGGGCGGATCAATAACAGCTCTTCCCATCATTGAAACACAAGCCAATGACATATCAGCTTATATCCCTACAAACGTAATATCTATTACCGACGGGCAAATCTACCTTCAGTCCGACATTTTCAATGCGGGAATAAGACCTGCTATCAACGTTGGACAATCTGTGTCAAGGGTCGGAGGAGCTGCCCAAACTCCGGCAATTAAATCTGTTTCGGGAAAATTACGTCTTGACCTTGCCCAATACAATTCGCTGGCTGCTTTTGCTCAATTTGGAAGCGAACTTGACAGCGCCACCCAAAAACAGCTGGACAGAGGGCAAAGGCTGACTGAGATTTTGAAACAACCTCAATTTACCCCGCTTTCGGAAAGTCTGGAAATCCTAAGCATTTACTCAGTATCAAGCGGGTTAATGGACGACATTCCATTGGAATCATTCCAGAGATTTGAAAAAGAAATGCACGATTTCATAAAAAAAAGTTATAAGAACATCTTAGAAGCTCTTTCGACAGGAGAAAGACCAACAGATCAGACACTAAAGCAAATTCAAAAAGCAACAGCAGAGTTTAAAAAAAGATTTGCGTAAAATGCAAAAATCTAAATAATTATGGCAACCCTTTTATCGCTGAAAAGAAGAATTAAGGCAGCCCAAAATGTTTCAAAAACAACCAAGGCAATGCAGATGATAGCTGCGTCAAAACTTAAAAAAGCGCAGAACGCCGCGTCTGCAGGAAAACCTTATGTAGAAAAACTGTCGGCAATTGCCCAAAGTCTTTCTTTAAAGCTTGATGATAAATACACCCATGAATATATGAAAAAGCGGGAAAACGGAAGCGAAGCATGTCTTGTTCTAGTATTTTCTCCGGACAAGGGTCTTTGCGGAGGACTGGTAACAAATTTAATTCGTGAACTCGTAGATTTTGATTCCCAAAACAAAAACAGCATATATCTAACTGTTGGAAAAAAAATAGAAACACCGGCAGCTAATTTAAAAAAAGAATTAGCCGCTTCATTCAAATTCGGTACGGTACTGCCATCTTTTGATATAATTTTCCCAATAGTGAAAATCGTAGATGAGCTATACCTTTCAGGAAAAGTAAATAGCGTTAAAATTCTATCGACTGGCTTCTTGAGTGTTTTTTCCCAAAAACCAAAAATAACAAATATTCTCCCTGTTGAATTCCCAAAAGAAGCCGCTACTCCTGACTCTTTGACTCTTTTTGAGCCTTTGCCTGAAAAATTATTCCCTCCTCTCTTAAAGCACTATCTGGAAATGACTATTTATCAAAAGCTCCTTGAAAGTTTTGCTTCGGAACAAGGAGCCAGGATGATAGCTATGCAAAATGCAACCGACAATGCCTTGGAGATTGTTCAGGAACTCCTTCTGGAGTACAATAAAAAACGTCAAGAAAAGATTACAAATGAAATATTAGATATTGGCGGAGCCTCCTACACGTTTGCGTATGAATAATAAAAACAAAAAAGAGGGAATAGTTATTAGAGTATCAGGACCAATAGTGGATGTAAGATTTGCAGACAATCCTCCCCTTATCCATGAGGCTTTGGAAATTGAAACGAAAAAAAATGAAAAACTAGTGCTTGAGGTTGCTTTTTCAATTGGCGATAACGAAGTTAAGACTCTTGCTATGGGGTCAACCGACGGACTTTACAGAGGAATGAAGGTAAAACGCACGGGCTCATCTATAAAAGTGCCTGTTGGAGCTTCAACTCTGGGAAGAATTTTTAACGTATTGGGAGAAACTATTGACGGAAAACCATTTAACAAAGACGACAAAAGTGTTTCCTACGACCCGATCCACCGCAGGGCTCCACTCTTAACCGAACAAGAAACAAAACCCCAGATTCTGGAAACAGGACTTAAAGTTATTGACCTTATAGCTCCATTTACGAAAGGCGGGAAAATTGCAGTATTCGGAGGAGCAGGTGTAGGCAAAACCGTTATTGTTAAAGAATTAATTAGAAATATAGCTACAGAGCACCATGGCCACTCTGTTTTCGCAGGAGTTGGAGAACGCACAAGAGAGGGAAATGACCTTTGGCTTGAAATGAAAGAAGCCAAGGTTATGGACAAGACGGTTATGGTATTTGGGCAAATGAATGAGCCTCCGGCCAACAGAATGAGAATTGCGTTAACTGCCCTTACCATGGCCGAATATTTCAGAGATCAAAAAAGAGAGGATGTTTTGTTATTTATAGATAACGTATTCCGGTTTGCGCAAGCAGGAAGCGAAGTTTCAGCGCTTTTGGGCAGGATGCCTTCTGCGGTCGGTTACCAGCCAACTCTTGCTTCCGAAATGGGAGAACTGCAGGAAAGAATTACGTCAACCAAAAAAGGCTCAATTACATCAGTGCAGGCGGTTTACGTTCCCGCAGACGATTATACAGACCCTGCTCCTGTTACCATTTTTGCCCACCTTGACGCAACAATTAACCTGGAACGTTCTATTGCGGAGCAGGGCATCTATCCCGCAGTTGATCCGCTGGCGTCAACATCCAGAATTCTGGATCCCAATGTCGTGGGAGAAGATCATTACAATGTTGCCAGAGGAGTGCAAAAAGTTTTACAAAAATACAAAGACCTTCAGGATATTATTGCAATTCTTGGAATCGACGAGTTATCAAATGAAGACAAACTTATTGTTGCGAGAGCCAGAAAAATTCAAAAATTCTTAAGTCAACCTATGTTTGTAGGTGAAATTTTTACAGGCCAGCCGGGAAGGTATGTAAAAACCGAAAACACAGTAAAAGGGTTTAAGGAGATTCTTGAAGGCAAACACGATAGTCTGCCTGAATCCGCATTCTACATGGTCGGCACAATTGATGAGGCAATCAAAAAGAGTACGGAAAAAGAGTCATGAACCTTCACCTTCAAATAATTACACCCGAAAAAATAATTTACGCAGATGAGGTTAGCGAAGTGGTTGCCCCGGCAGTTGACGGTGAGATTGCAATTCTTCCAAATCATATTAATCTTCTAACGCAAATAATCCCGGGCGAATTAATTATCAAAAAAGAGACATCCACAGAGTCTCTTGCAATAACAGGCGGATTTCTGGAAATCAACAACAACAAAATAAATATTCTTGCAGATTATGCGATAAAAGCGCAGGACATAGAGGAAGCTCATGCTCTTGAGGCGAAAAAACGGGCTGAAAAAATTATGTCTGAAAAAACAACCGAAAAAGACTTCAAAATTGCTCAAGGCGAGCTTATTAAGGCAATCCTTGAATTAAGAATCTCTGCCAAACACAAAAGAAGAATTTGAAATAAGACTATAAACCTATGCAGTCTTTTTTATATGATATCCGCAAAACCTATGAGGAAAATTACAAACTTGGCCCAATTCAGCTTAGAAAACTAAAAAAACCCAAAATTCAAAAAACAAAAGCAAAATATACTTTTTTGGGATTTCCTGCCAGCATGCCTTTTGGTATTCCCGCGGGACCGCTTTTGAATAATAAATTCATAAAAGGAGCATTTGATTTTGGATTTCCTGTTTGTGTTTATAAAACAGTACGGGCAGATGACTTTCCCTGCCATCCGTATCCCAATATTCTTTATGTTAAGGCGCCTAAAAAACTTTACCCGCAAATAAATTCCCGATTAATCTCAATTAGCAACCCCGACAATAATTCCGCATTAAATATCACAAATTCATTCGGAGTCCCTTCAAAAAAACCCGTTATTTGGGCAAAAGATGTAAAAAAAGCTTTAAAATACGCGAAGAAAGGGCAAATCGTGGTTTTGAGTTTTATGGGCACTGTGAAACCCAACCAAACTCAAGGCGAATTCGTTGCGGATTTTGCAAAAACAGCAGAACTTGCAGATAAAACAGGCGCAAAAATTCTGGAAGCAAACCTCTCGTGTCCCAACATTGGCAATGAAGGACTCGTCTGCTATAACTTAGCTGTAACAGAAAAAGTCTGTCAAGAAATAAGGAAAAAAATAGGAAAAACCCCTTTGATTCTTAAAGTCGGATATTATAATAAAGATAAAGACATTGAAGAAATTGCCAGAATTGCAGATAAATACGCTAATGCAATTTCCGCAATAAATACTTTACAGGTTGAAGTCATAGACGAGAAAGATAAGCAAGCTCTTCCGGGAAAAAACAGATTAAGAAGCGGGATCTGCGGGTCAGCAATTAAATGGGCGGGAATTGAAATGGTGAAGAAATTAAATGCGATCCGCAAAAAAAACAATTATCAATTTGAAATTGTCGGAGTCGGCGGAGTTATGGCTCCGGAAGATTATTTCCAGTACCGAAAAGCAGGCGCAGACCTGGTGATGTCCGCAACCGGCGCCATGTGGAACCCCTATCTGGCTTATGAAATTTCTACAAAAATTAAATAACGCCATAAAGAAAAATAAATCTCTTTTGTGCATTGGACTGGACCCGGATCTGGAAAAAATTCCTTTAGTTTTTTTAAGAAAGAAAAATCCGGTTTTTGAGTTTAATAAGTCAATCATTGATTCCACTTGCGACCTCACCTGCTGTTACAAACCGCAATTTGCGTTTTACGCATCTCAGGGCTTATCGGGCATTAAAGCTTTAATTCAAACAATTACATATATTCACTTTAGATATCCAGAGGTTCCTGTAATTTTGGATGCCAAACGGGGAGATATAGAATCTACTGCGAAACAATACGCCAAAGAGGTGTTTGATATTTATTCGGCGGATGCCGTAACTGTTAACCCATACTTAGGACTTGACTCCTTAAAACCATTCCTAGAAAGAAAAGACAAAGGAATTATTGTTTTGACTAGAACTTCCAATCTATCCGCTTCAGATTTTCAAGATTTGAAAATAAACTCAATGCCCCTATATGCAAAAATTGCGGAAAAAGTGGTTTCTTGGAACAAAATTTATGGAAATTGCCTAATGGTTCTGGGAGCAACATGGCCGGAACAATTACGGGAAGTTAGAAAAATTGCGCCAAAGATGTTTTTTTTGATTCCCGGAATTGGCGCGCAAGGAGGAGATTTGAAAGAAACTTTAAATGCAGGACTTACAAAAGATAAATCAGGCTTGATAATCAGCTCATCCCGTGGGATAATCTTTGCAGAAAACCCAAGAAAAGAAGCTCTAAAATTAAGAGAAGAAATCAATAAATACAGATTATGAAAACAAGACAGGAAGAAGTCGCTAAGATTTTACTGGACTTAAAAGCCGTATCTTTACGTCCGCACAAACCTTTCCGCTACTCATCCGGCATGCTCAGCCCTGTATACACTGACTGCCGGCTTCTCATAAGTAATCCCGTCATGCGTAAGAAAATTATTAACTTATATATTAAGGCGATCAAAGAGACAGGAAAACCTTTTGATGTTGTCGCAGGAACGTCAACTGCGGGTATTCCCCATGCCGCATGGATTGCGGAAAAACTAAATCTTCCCATGATTTACGTAAGAGGTTCTGCCAAGGACCACGGAAAAGGAAGTCAGATAGAGGGAAAAATAAATAAGGGACAAAGAGCAATTATAATAGAGGACTTAATTTCTACAGGGTTAAGCTCCATCGAATCAGTTGCTGCGATAAGAAGAGCAGGCGCAAAGGCTAATTTAGTTTTTTCAATCATAACTTACGGTATGGAAAAAGCGGCTAGAAATTTTATGGAAAATAAAGTCAGGCTTATTTCTCTTGCCGGTTTTTCCGATATTGTAGACACTGCCGGGAAGGTAAAAATGATTAACAGCAAAGAAAAAAGTGTTATTCTTGAATGGGCAAAAGACCCCGCTTCTTGGGGCAAAAAAATGGGCTTTGAATAAGGGCTTCTGTTTGCTACAATATCCGTGCTGCCGATATAGTTCAGTGGTAGAACAGCGGTTTCGCCCGCCTGCCATCGCAATTTGCCACCTTAGCTCAGCTGGAAGAGCAGCGTTTTCGTAAAGCGAAGGTCCCGAGTTCGATTCTCGGAGGTGGCTCAGGCAAATGCGGGCAGGTAAACCGTAAATGGTAGTTCGATTCTACCTATCGGCTCCAGCTTAAGATTTAAAAATATGCAAAAGTCAAGGCTATCAAGAAAAATGGTACAAAAAACTAAAAGAAACCTGCTATTAAGCGTGTTGGGTATTATTGTCATAGTTTTTCTGGTATTTAAATTCGGAATCCCGCTTCTTGTTAACGCTAGTCTTTTCTTGTCGGGTTCAAGAAATAACGAACGTTCTGTAAACCAAAACCCGTCTTTTATTGCCCCGCCGATCATTAACCCGCTTCCACAAGCAACCTCAAGCGCGAATATTATAATTTCGGGAATCGCGTCCAAAAACCAAACAATAAGTCTTTATGTAAATGACAATCTTATTGATAAAATGAAAACCAAAAATGATGGGACATTCTCTTTTAACGAAAGTATCAAAGAAGGAGAAAATACAATAAAAACAAAAGCAATTGAAAACAACAGGGAAAGTGAATTTTCCAATCCTGTTGTAATCGCTTTTAAAAATGCTCCTCCGTCCCTCAATATTAGCTCACCAACAGATGGTCAGTCCTTTTCTAAAGATCAAAATGTTGCAGAGATTAAGGGTGCAACAGACCAGGATGTCAAAGTTACAATTAATGGGTTTTGGGCAATAGCAGATAGCATTGGGAATTTCTCATACAAATTTCCTCTTCAAGCCGGAGAAAACAAAATAAAAATTGAAGCCGTAGACCTGGCGGGTAACAAAACGGAGAAGGAAATTAAAGCTACCTACTCTCCCTAAGCCCTATTACTACCCATAGCCAAAACATAATATAAGCATAAAATAAACTATTTATAAATAAACTGCTAACAAAAACCCCAGCTATCGAAGACAAAATCAAGGGATTATTTCTCGCACTATGCTTTAGTATCTTAAGCCATAGAAAAAGATATAGAGCAAAACCGATAATCCCTGTAGTTGCCAGAACAAATAAAAAACTATTGTCAGTTCCTGCATCCGCATGGCTTATTACTTTTGGCTTATCACTTCTTAAATCATCGCTTAACTTTGCGTATCTGTAAGCGTTAAAACCTACACCAAATATTGGATGTTCTCGTATAATTTCCACTGCTTTTACTGCAGTCTTAAGACGCGCTTCCGATGAAACAATTCTGAATAAATTAATATTTTCAATATTGAAATATCTTGAGGATACAGCAAGAGCCAATAATGTAAGCGTCAATAATATCGCTATCCAGATTTTTCTATTCATAAGGATGAGTAGCAGGCTTGAGCTTACAATAAGCATAATCAGAGCGCTTCTTGAAAATGTTAAAAATACCGCTCCCAAAGTTAGAGCTAAAAGCAAAGCTATTGAAATGCTTTTCTTTTTCAAGAATATATTTGATAAAAATAAAAAGAATAGAACAAAAAAAGCGCCTGCGAAATTAGGGTCAAGAAATACTGAAAACATTCTATGCATATGCTCATCCCAACCTAAGTAGAATAAATTTCTAAGGTTAGAGTAAAAAATGTATTGCGCATACCCCAACCCTACGATTATTGATCCGATAATAATTAACACCTTTGATATTTTTTTCTTAAATTCTTTATCGAAATCGCTGATTACAAAAAAAACTCCCGCGTAAGTAAGCCATCTTAGCAAATACGAGAAAGAAATAAAAAGTTCATTTTGGGACAAACGCAGACTATTCACGACTAACGGAAATGATCCGCTCAAGACAAAGAAAAGTATGGAAATTAAAATACTTGCTTGTTTAATTTTTTGTTTTTTTAAAATTTTAATTGCCAACCATAAAAAAACAAGAATTAAAACTGCGGCATCCAAAGGTTTTATGGCAAATCCCTGGCCAAAATCAAAACGCGCGATCTCGCCCAACGGAAATAAAAATAACGCAAAAATTACCAGCTTTCTCAATATACCCACCTTAAACCTCCAATAGAATATAAACGAACATTAGTCTTATCATTATAATAAATTAAATCCCAAAACCTAAACCTCTCGGGCAATTCCCCTTCTTGAACAGCTATGTAATTAAATGCATTTCCCTTTTTAACATAGGAGGAATCTATAAATGGAAAATCGACATAATAAAGATTATGGAAACCATACAGCAAAACTTTGTCGTCTGTCTTAATATTATCTTCGAAGTAATTGTCGGTGTCGTAAAAATCTCCGAATGAAAAATTTAAATGGCTTGAAAGGAATTGCGACTTAGATTCTTTTCCTAGGATAACCGGAATATATTTTGAATTAGCGACTCCCCTATAAAATATTGAGAACAATGCGAAAGCAATAATTGCCCCAACAAAAAGAAAACGTAATTTCACTTGTCCAATTTTTTCAATAATCGCAACGCTTACTATGGAAAAAGCAGGCAAGTAAGGCAGAATGAATCTTCCTCCCCCTGTATGCGGAGTTATCTGCCATACCACAATCGCAATAAAAGAATATAGCGATATTACCTTTAAAGGTAGTTTCAATTTTCCATAAAGGAATACCGCTAATGGTAGAGATATGACGTATAGAGGAGAGATGGGATCTGGAAGATTTAAAGGGTTAATTAAGCCAAAATTAAACTTTGCAGGATAAATATTTGTGAAAAAGGGATGTATAGGATTTCCAGTATTAATAAAAGCAAAAACAAGCCACGAAAAAACAATAAATAACGCAATAATCCAATAACTCAATAATCTATTAAATACTGTTTTTATTTCCTCCTTTTTACTAAAAGCAATATAAACAATTAATATCGAAAAAATCAAAAACGATCCTAATGCCAAGAGTTTAGTAGATATTGCAAAACCAAGCATTACTGCCGACAAAATAAACCATTTCTTTTTCTTTTTTTCAAACCATTCTATAAATCCCCATAATGCCATTATTTCAAAAAATGTTCTAGCTAAATCTATGTAAGCAGTTATTGACATCCAACCGACAACCAAATTTGAATAGAAAAGAACAACCGCTAATAAAGAGAATACTCTCGATAAAAACTTGCGCGAAAGTTTATAAAGAGCAATCAGAGACAGAATTCCGAAAGAAAAATGAATAAATTTTGGAATAGTTTCGCTTCCAAATGCTAGCCCTGCCGCATATAGCATTTCCGTAAGTTTTGGCATTGCCGAATAATACAGAAGCCCTCCGGGAATATAAGATATAGAATGGTTTTGAAGGTAAATTTTGGGCAACGCTAAGTGATACCATAATGCGTCAAACGCCAATTCCGGACCCAATACTCCAACAAGGTTAACCAAAACCTGCAACATCAACATTAGACTTAACATGATTAAAGTAATATTCTGCCTTATGCTTTCAAACGTAAAATGCCTAAACTCGAAGCGCTTCTTAAATTCACTAAAGCATTGAAAAAGCTTATCCGTAAATGTTTTTTTATAAAAATAGAAGATAGTGAAAATATAAAAAATTGTAGTCCCAACGATATAATTCCTATAGAAAAGTCCGGCAAGACCCAAAGCAAAAAGAAAATATGAGTAAATTCCTATCAGAAGCGCCAAAGTAAACATCTTTAGTTTTTAAGCTCAATAAATTATACTTAGACTTATTATATTCTAAACCGATTTTATTTAAAAGATTAGATGAAAACCATCAAATTCAAGCCTATAATTTTCCTGTTATTTCTCTGCATAGTTTTCTTTTACAAAATATTTGCAAATTCAGATCACACCCTTTACCCCGCACTGGACAATATTTACTCATCTTCTCAAGAAAAATCTCTATTTTCATATAGTGTCTATACCCACAGAGATCTTCCCCTTTGGAATCCTTATGTTTTCAGCGGTTCTCCATTTGTAGGAAATCCTACTTCCGCAATGTTTTATCCTCTAAATATTTTATTTCTTCTGTTTCAAGCAAATCTTTCTTTTAGCTATATGTTCGCTCTTGATGTTTTCCTGATTGGATTATTTACTTATGTATATTGCAGGGCTATAAAAATGGATAAATTTGGTTCTTTGATTTCTGCAATTACCATCATGTTTAGCGGTCCGTTAATCACAATGGTCTTCCCGGGACATCTTCAAAATTTTAACACGTTTATCTGGTTTCCTTTAGCGCTTTTATTTGCGGAGTTAATGATAATAAAGAAAAGCTTAACGTTTTCCATGTTGCTGGGTATTACTATCGCCTTTATGCTTATTGCAGGGATTATACAAATTGCAATCTATGAAATTATATCTTTAATTATATATTTTACGCTTAGGTCTGCGTTTGAAATTAAAAGCTTACCCACAGCTATAAAACTAGCTTTTCTTCTTGGGATTTCTTTTCTTACAGGAGTTTCTATCGCAGCTATTCAATTGATGCCAGGCATAGAATTTTCCAGTCTTTCAGAAAGAGGCGATGGGCTAAGCTATATTTTTGCATCTGATTTCTCAGTCAATCCCCGTCAAGTCATTTCTTCTATTTTTCCTTATTTCTTTGGCTCACCCATCAACTCGACCTACTGGGGAAAAGGAAATTTTTGGGAATCGACCCTGTACGTTGGGATTCTGCCTCTATTTTTCGCAATTTCCTCAATAATACTCAGAAGAAATCGTTATGTTTTAATTTTCTCAATCATCGGGATCGTTGCGTTAATTTATTCTTTTGGTAAATACGGCCCGATTTTTCCTTTCCTATACGGTCATATTCCCGGCTTTGATCACTTCAGAGTAGCAGGCCGTTTTCGTTACGTATATGTATTTTCACTTTCTATTCTTGCGGGATTTGGAATTAATTTCCTACTGTACAATTTTAAAAATAAATTAAAACATTTATTTCTCAAATTTTCAGTTACCATCCCTGCAATAATACTTACATTTATTATTTTTCTTTTATTTCTTGCTCCTAGCAAATTTAACGTATCTGTCTACGAAAAATATGTGCTTCGAAATAGTTTTGCTATGGGAATAAATCACACGACTCTATACAATCAAACAAAAGCAGATATTATAGTTTTTCTGACAATTATATTGGCTTTATATTTAGCAATAGTTTTAAAAACCAAAAAAATAATCGGATTAAATCAGTTAAAAGTTTTTATTGTTTTTGTCTGTATCTTGGATTTATGGTTATTCGGCTCAAGATTTATCGCTACAAAAAATATAAAAGAAATTTACAAACCAACACCTATAATAAACCGGCTGATAAGCAACGGGCCTATCTATAGAGTTTTTGACATGGGAGGAGATTATATACCGCTTCTTGGTGAATATAAAATAGAAAGCATAACAGGCGTTCATCCTCTGTATTTAAAGGATTACCGAGATTTTATTTGGTCTATTGGAAAACATGCAAATACACCTTATGAATCATCTTTTCAAATAAATGAAATTTTCCACCCAATATTTCTAAACTTATTAAATGTGAAATACGTAATTTCAAATAATAAAATATCCCTGCATGGATTCTCAGAAGTACTGAATTCAAATTCTACTGTCACATACGGTATTCAACCTAACCTTACACGCTATTTGTATGAGAACAGCAATTCGCTGCCTAGAGCATATATTGTTCCTAATGCTGTAGTTGTGCCGGACAAGAAAAAAATATTAAATTTGCTTTCAAACAACGGCTTTAATTCAAAAAAATATATTCTTTTAGAAAAAAAATCGTTAAATATTCAGCTTGAGAACAACTCCTCTTTTGAAGAAATCAATGTAGATAGAAGTTCTTTTAATAAAATTCATTTATCGGTAAAAATGAAGGGGAGCGGTTTTTTGGTCTTAAGCGAAATTGCATATCCGGGCTGGAAAGCTTTCATCAACAAAAAGGAAGTAGAAATATTAAAAGCTAACAATATTTTAAGATCGATATATTTAACATCCGGTCTTCACAACGTAGACTTTATTTACGACCCCGATTCCTACACGGTTGGAAAATATATTTCGCTTACCGCGCTTTCTGCAATTAGCATGTTTTTCATAATTAAAGGTTTAATTGCTTTTGTAAATCGTAACTAGATAAGCCCCATCAGCTATTACATTATATATAGGCTTATATTTCAGCTTAATTTCCGTATCGTTGAATTTATCCCTTATTACATGGTAATGATTCACCATAACATAATCATAGCTCTCCCCGCTTTTATATTCGGAAACATTAAGATTGGGGAGTGGAGGAATAACGCTCGTTTGGGATACGGCAATGCCAAGTTTAGATCCCTTTGGCGCATTTTCAGTTAAAAACAATCCTGCCTCTCTAAGCCCCTGTCCCCACCATCCCAATTGAAACATTCTCTTTTCATAAACACCTTTTGTTCCCCCAACTACACCGTTGAAGTAATCTAAATAATATGGACTTATTTTAAATAATATTATTATCATGTAAATTAAAATTGGAATAAAACATAGCAGTTTTACAAATTGTTTTTTTGTAAATTTGCCAACTATGTAATCAAACCCTATTGCTGCAATTAAAGATAGCGGCGCATAAATTTGTATGATGTACCTTACCCCATGTTGACGCAAATTGTAAAAAGATAAGACAAATGAAATAAGAAACCAGGCAATTAAGGAATACATTATCCATGTTCTTTTGTCTGATATCCGCTTAAACCCTGCTAACAATAAAAGCAAAATCACAAGCGGAGTTGTTATTAACAGCTGGATAAAATAATAAATTTTAGGAACAAACATTAGCCTCCCGAAAAAAACCTCGGGAATAGAATGCGCAGTAGTAGTTACTCTTAATTCATAAATGCTTTTTGCAACATCAGGCAAATGAAACCAAGGCATTGGCCACAGCAAAAAAAATATAAAGAATGCTATTGAAAAAATAAATGCTCCTTTTTTATTCGAAAATTTACCTTTTTTTTTATTATTATAAATAAACCAAATAAGGTAAATCCATATAAATAATGGTATTAACAGAAAGTTCGTGAACTTTGTTTGCAGCGCCAATCCCAGCATTATGCCGGCGACGATAAGATTTTTTTTTGAAGATTTATCCAAAAAATTGAGCAAGGCATAAACAGAAGCAGTAAAAAATAACATAATAAAACTCTCAAGAGTTGCCAATTGGGACAAACCTAAAAAGAAAGGGAGGGTTGAAAGTATGATTGCTGCAATGATTCCCACAACAAGGGAAACATATTTCCATCCCATCAAGAGAACTAAAATAACGGACAATGAAGAAGCAGCAGATGATGCTAATCTTGCGAATGTATAGTCATATTTAAAAACGGGCTGCCCGCCTGGAAAAAAATGGTCTATATCGAAACTGCCAAAAATACCATAGACATATCTTGCTAATGGAGGATTATCTGGCCATTCGTACCAGTAACTGTTTGTAAAATCACCCCTTCGGACAAGCTCTACAAGCCTGTATCCCCTTTCTACATAAGCGACTTCATCCCATGTTCGCCCCATCTCATTAAGATTCCAAAGCCGCAGTGAAAAAGAGAAAATAAAAACCAGAAAGATAATGAAAAGCTTACCTATTTTTGTGTTTTTAACCATAATTTACTTCTAGCTAAAAACGAGTGAAATGACATAATTATTGCAAAAATCAAACCGCGGGTTCCATCCATAAAACCTTTTTTTAAAAAATAGTTAAGTAAAAACTTACTCAAAGGATATATTAATACTGACCAGAAAAAAACTTTAGTCTTTTTAATTTTTAACTCTCCCGCCCGAATATCCGTATAAAAATTTATTTCCTTTAAAAATTCTGTCAAGGTAGGGTGAGGGAAATGTTGCAGAGGATTAAGTAATTTTCCTAAAGGACCTTTAATTTCCCATTTTTCATGAGCCATGCCTTTCCAAAACCCCTTACCTTTCCTGCCAAGCCTTAATAATTTTACGTTTCCCGTTTCTCCATATTTAAGTTCCCTGCCCCACATAAAATCTATTCTTCTTATATGGAATCCGTTAAGCTCTTCAAGGCTTTCACCCTTTAGCTGAATCGCGCTTGATATTTCATAGGCTAACGCATCGGATACTACTTCATCTGCATCCACAAAGATCACCCAGTCATTATTTGCCTTAGAGATTCCAAAATTCCTTTGGGCAGAAAAATCATTATTAAGGGAACGTGGGTATATTGCTACCTTATGTTTTCTTGCTATCTCCAAAGTCCTATCGGTTGAATAATCATCAATTACAACAATCTCATCGCACCATTTGACCGATTTCAGACATCTTCCTATATTTTCTTCTTCGTTTTTTGTAAGAATAATAGCACTAATCATTTACTGTTAACTAGTTTTTCTATTTTTATTCCATTCCTGGATTCGGATACATACATCTTTATATTTTTATTTTTTTTAGACGGGGCACGTCCTAACCACCAGGCAAGATACTCGTAATTCATAGTAAAGCTTTCAAATTGACTTCCGGGACCTTTTCCTTTTATTTCGTATCTTTCCCCATCGGTCTTTTTCAATATTGCCTTTACGGCATTTAACCTTTCAGAATAATACAAACCATAAGCGGATTTACTTCTTGTCAAATCCAACACAAACAAAGAATTAAATATTGCCATAAAAAAGATTAAAATTATCGTTGGAAACAACAATAATCCTATATTCATGATTCTATCAAAAAACCAAGCAGTTAAAAAAATAACACTCGGAAAAAGCAGGGGAATGTGCGCTCCCGATGAAGTTGCATTAATAAAAATGCCAATCACGGAAACCAGAAAAAATATTATTAAAATGTCGAAAGATAACGTTGAAAATTTACCGAACATTCTTCTGTAGAAAGCGTACGTTAGACTTGAAAAAAAAATCATTAAAGATATAACATAATTTGGAATAAAAATAATATTTTGATAGCTGGTTGTTAAAAAACTAAACATAGATATTAAGATATTTTGCCCGCTACTCAATAAGTTTTTTAAATTCAAAAGCTGACTAAGCGCTTTATACGGAATCCAGGCAAAAAATCCTAATGTTTGAGCAAAATTGTGAGAAAAATCATAAATTATAATCGGCAACATCGGCAAAACAAACAAGACTATAGAAAAAAGGATAATTTTTTTACTAAAAACGCTTAGCGCCCACCTTTTCCTTTTTAAAAGACCAAAAATAAGTATAGTTATCGTTGGAAACCAAAGTATTTGAGTCGAGAGTTCGAAATTATAAAGCAACGCAAGGAAAAATATTATTAAAGGAAAGAACTTAACATCGCCCTTAATCCACTCGTAAAAAGAGTAAGCAAACAATAAGCTTAATAAAGGAATGAAGCTGGTATGATACGGCATTTGAGAGTTAAGAATAATTAATGGAGATGTTGAGTATAATAAAGCAGAAATTAGGCCAATTCTCCTAGAGAACATTTCTTTTCCTAATTTATATATAAAAAAAACAGTAGCTGTTCCCAAAAATGCAGTAAAGTATCCGGGAGCAACAGGGTTAAAGTTAAAAATTTTAAAAATTAATGCCAGAACATAAGTCCACAATGGGCCTTGATGAAGCCATGTATGGCTAGCAGTAATACCCACTAAAGGAAAACTATTATAAACTAATAAATCTCTCGCTGAAAGATAAAACCACCCCTGATCTCCTATAAATACCATTCTCTCGCTGATTTTATAGAAATTAAGATAGGTGGAAATTAAAAAAATAGCAAACAATAAAATATTTGCCGGTTTAAAAAACCTTATGAGAAACTCTCCAAAAAGCGCCGGAAATAAACCATGGTATTTTTTAAAAAATTTGAACCTGCTTTGTTCAAATATTTTTTCTATCGATTCTTTATTTCGATTACTTCTTCCAATCAGGTGCACCACTTTTGCCTTTGAAAAGTATAATATTTTAAAACCAAGCTTTTTTACCCTGAAGCAAAAATCGGCTTCCTCAAAATACATAAAAAACCTCTCATCAAAACCTCCTGCCCTATCAAAAATTGACCTCTTAACCATCATGCAAGCGCCCCCAACAACATCAACATATTGCTCCCTATTTCTATCCAAATTGATATTGTGATATTTTGTCAGGACAGAATTATTTGGCCATAATCTAGAAAGAAATGAAAAAATGAAAATTGCTTTTGGTAAATAAGGCATTCCGCTAATACTTTGAAGAGTTTTTCCGTCTTTACTTACTAATTGAGGAGCTATAACTCCAATTTTGTCATCTTTTTTAAATCTATCAAGAAGAATTTTTATTGAATCTGAAGAAAACTCAACATCGGGATTTGATATGATAACATATTTGCCTCTTGCGATTTTTACACCCTGGTTTAACCCTTTGCCGTAGCCGTAATTCTCACTATTTTTAATTATTTTTACATAAGGCGATATAAGCGCACTTTCTGGAACTTTTTTTAACGAAGCGTTGTCTACGATAATTACTTCATAGGAAATATTTTTTAAGGATTGAGGCAGAGAATTCAAAGAATTTATAATTTCGTCCGGAGTATTGTAGTAAACATAAATAATTGACAATATCTTATCCATAAAAACTTTATTTAGAACTGAATTCTCTTAACAATTCCTCAAGTTTTTTTACTTGAAGTTTCCATGTCCATTTCTCCTCGATCCACTCTCTTCCTTCCTTGCCCATTTTTATAGAAAATAATGGATTCTTGATAAAAAACATAATTTTTTCAGCAATTTCTTTAGCATCAAAATCAACCAAATACCCCGTTTTTCCATCAATAACTGTTTCCCTGTATCCTGCAACATTAAAAGCTATCACTGGAGTCGCACAGGCCATTGATTCAAGAGGAACGAGACCAAAGGTGTCAAATTTACTTAACGAAAGCGTAACCAATGACTCATTATAAGTTTTTATCAACTCTTTGTCCGATATTCTCTGCTCTTTTTTCGTTCCAAAAATAATTTTTAAGTCAGGTCTCACGTTTTTTGGAATTAAATCAATTGCAGCTTTGGCAAAATCATACCCATAAATACTTTCCTTTTCGGCAACAAAAAGAACCTGATTTTTTTTATCTAATTTATGTGGCAAAAAAAGGTTATGATCAACACCAAGATATGATATCTTCGGGTACAGATTAAATGCGTGAATCATATATTCTCTCCCAAACAAGCTAATCGCCATAGTATAAGTTGCTTTTCTTGCATTGTCTTGATCTATTCTTTTTCTGATCATCCTATTTATTGATTCATAAAGCTTATTTAACAACCCCAAAATTTTGGGTACTTTTAATGAATATTCATACGCCATTCTTAACGGTTCCAAGCAAAAATAAACGCTTTTTGTTTTGAGAAATTTCAATATAAAAGGCGCCTGCGTATAATTATCCGTATGAACAAGAACTATGTCGTACTTACGGCTGTCAATATCTTTAGCTATTTTTTTATGAATTTCCTTCAGCTTAAAAAGAACTTGAAAATCTTTTAAAATACGGGTGAGCACAGAAATTTTCCTTTGGAAAGGAAAATAATCATATATATATTCATTAACAGCAATTGTTCCAGGGCTAAAAATGTCGCGCTCTTTATCTAGTGTATATACATCAATTTCATGTCCTACGCTTCTTAATCCTTTAACATGTTCAAAAACAACTCGTTTTGCTCCGCCAAAAAATAAATTATAAAAAATAGCTATTTTCATTCCTTGAAATTATATCAGCTATTGCCTTATAATACAGCAATTCCACACTACTTAATATGATGCATAAGACTATAAAAATAGATAAATGCCGCTCGTGTAAAGAGAAAAAACTTAAAAAAATATTAAATCTTGGTAATTTTTATTTATCCAGATTCGTATCGAAAAATAGCAAATCTAAACGCTATCCGCTCTCTCTGGTTCTTTGCGTGAGATGCTTTTTACTGCAATTACAGCATACCGCACCTTCATCCTCTCTCTACACTCAAAACTATGGTTATAAATCAGGAATAAACAATACGATGTGCAAGGAATTAAAAGAAGTTACTCAGAAATCCTTGAAAATGATAGAAAAAAAATCAGAAAAAACAATATGTATTGATATAGGAGCAAATGATGGAACTCTTCTGAGTTTTTATCCTAAAAAAATATTGAAAGTTGGAGTCGAACCAATACGTAAACTTGCCGAAGAATGCAAATCGCATGCAGACATCGTTATCAATGATTTTTTTAACTATGCAGCAAATAAAAAAGTGCTCAAAAACAAAAAAGCCTCAATTATAACAGCTGTCTCCTGCTTTTATGACATCGAAGATCCAAACCTATTCGTTTCGGATATAACAAAAATACTTGATGAAAATGGAATTTTTGTAATTCAGCAAAATTATTTAAAATCCATGCTCGAATTGAATGCATTTGACAATATTGTTCATGAACATTTGGAATATTATTCCATGACATCCTTAGCCAACTTACTTACCAGACATAATCTGGAAATATTTCATGTTGAAACCAATGGCCTAAATGGAGGAAGCTTTAGAACATATATAGCTTTTAAAAATAAAAGAAAAATAAATAAATCTGTTATTAAGTTGTTAAATAATGAAAATAAAATTGGATTGAATAAAAAAAAAGTATTTATAGAATTTGCTAAAAGAATCAAGAAAAATAAAAAAACTTTGAAAAAATTCATCTCAAAGCAGTTAAAAAACAATAAAAAAGTTTATATTTACGGCGCGTCAACAAGGGGAAATACCTTAATACAGTATTACAAACTAAATAATAAACTTATAACAGCTGCCGTAGAAAGAAATCCCGAAAAATGGGGCAAGAAAATAGCTTCTTTAAATATTCCGATTATTTCCGAAAAAGAAGCAAGAATGCAAAAACCTGACTACATGTTAATTCTTCCTTGGTTTTTCAAAGATGAGTTTATTAAAAGAGAAAAAGAATATCTAAAATCGGGTGGCCGGTTCATATTTCCTCTTCCTACCCTAAAAATCATTTAGATGTTATTTCTTACGTCTAAAAACTAACCAAAGACAATAGCCTATTGCCGGAAGCTCCATGACACCGGAGATCAAAACAGAATAAGCAGCACCCAATATTCCAATATTAATAGTAAGAGGAACTATCGTAATTAACAAAACCGCAAATCTTAAAAACGTTATTCCCGCAACGTAGTTTTGCTTACTAAGAGATAAAAATAATGATGAAGTTACGCCTGAAATGCCTCTTATAACACCGTAAATTGCCAATGGTTTCAACACGTCTGCCGTATCCTCCCATTTTTGACTGAATATTAAAATAAATAAATCTTTAGGAAAAAGAAATATTGCTATTCCTAAAGGAATTGAAAACGCTGAAACAAACAATATTATTTTAATAAAACCTTTTTTCAGCCTCTGCATATCATCCGACATTATCGAGTAAACGGGGAACGTTACCTTATTTGCAACATCTGTTATCTCGCTTATTGGCAGCGTTGCAATAGAATGACCCATCTGATAAATTCCCAAAGGCCCCGGACCCAAAAACTTTCCTATTGCAATATTGTCTCCTTCTGAAGCAGCATAATTAAAAATTCCAGACAGAGTCACCCATTTCCCACTATGAATAATTTTGTTAATTTTTGCCATGTTAAACTTCATGAAAGGAATAGGCTTTATCAGAATAAATGACAGAACTACTTCGAGAATAGCTCCCGATATTAATCCGAATACTAAACCTATCACGCTATTTGTAATTAAAGAAATAATTATGGCGACTAGGGAATCAAAAGCAAAAATAGACATCCTAAAATAAAATTCTTTACTGAATTTCAATTCTTTTTGAAACTTAACTTCTGAAGGATTAATAAATCCTTTTATTACCGGAACAACACTTATTAGTAATATTATCCCCAGAGAGTGTTGGATGTTAAAAAATACGGCAATAAGCGGAGCGGTTGACATTATTAAAAGTCCAATTAAAAATCCCCTGACAATAGAAACAAGCCAGGCATCATTCACATACGAATCTACGTCGTCTTTTTCTTGTATTAAAAATACATTGATTCCCGTCTCTGTCAATATTTCCAAAAGCACTAACGCCATTGTTGCAATACCAAATACTCCAAGCTCGGATGGAGCAAGAATTCTCGCAATAATAATAATTTTTATGAATGCTATTAACCTTGAAGTAATTCTAAAAGCTGTCATCCATGAAATACCGGAAATAGCATTTTTAGAATATCCCATAACTCAATTATATATTGTTTTATCGTCTTTTTTGAAAATAGTTATTGTCGGAACTGAAACAAGACCTGATATGAAAAAGTTTAAGTCATTTCCGATGAATGTATATAATATTTCAGGCGGTTTAAAATTAACTACTTCTTTATATTCTTCCTGTTTCAGTCTATCAAGCAGTTTCTTTTTACTTGAGATTTTAAAATAATCATATTCAAGATACCTATTTGTTATAATTATTACAGAAGGTAAATTTTTACTTGATGCATGAATTACTTCATATTTAAAATTATTCGTAGCTTTTTCCTCCGAGTAAAATTCCCTAACGGCAACGTCCGGCAATAATTGGTAAATTGGTATATTTTCTATTCCGATCAAAGAACCTTTTTTTATATTTTTTTCTATCCAGACAGATGATGTTTGCCTAACGTCAGGGAGCCATTTTATAAAAACTGTAGTCATCGACTGAAAAACTTGAATAACTACAATTAACGTAATTAAAATACTCATCTGCAATCTGGGAATGTTTAAATTTTTTGTAATTTTTTTTAAAAAGGATGCCGATAATAAAGCGAAAAAAGGCAGCAAAACCAATAGTCTATTGCCACTGGCTCCAACCCTAAGAGGAATTAAGCTAAGAAGAAACATTAAAAAACAAAATAATAAGAAAAATTCATTTTTATATAATTGAGTCTTCTTCAGTAAATATTTTATTGATAAAAATATCCAATAAATTATTCCAAACACGTAAACAGCAAAAAAACCATATCCAAAATCTATAGGGAAAATCTTAAAATACAAATACTGCCACCAACTTCCAAACTCGGTCAAAAGATTTTCAAACCCATTTGACCCTGATACCAAATTTGAGTATAGAAACTCTTTATAACTTCCTTTTCCCAAGACTAAATCCGGAGTTCCTAAAAAAATAACTGTAATAAAAAAGACTAACTGACCAAAAAAAAGATTTCTGAAATTTATTTTTTGAGAAAATACAAAAAATGAAACTATATAGACTATCAAAATGGGAAGGGCGCTGATTTTTGTCGCAACTCCAAGCCCGCAAAAAATTCCGGCGATCAGATAATTTTTCAACGTTGGCCTTGATCCAAATTTAAACAAATACAATAAAGACAAACTTATCCAAAACACAAGCGCTATGTCGTATTTAAAATAATTGCCTAATGACAGCCATAGAGGAGAAAACACAAATAAAATAGCCGAAACGGATGAATTTACCCTGAGATAATCTCTGGCAATCTTTGCGATAACAATTATCGAAAATGCACCAAAAAGAAAAGTATTGATCCTCAATATTTCAAATAGACTTTGCTGAACATTAAGAAATTCCGTTGAAGATTTAATTATGAAAGGATTAATTATGTGAAGCGCAAAAAAGGGAATAAGATATAATCCGGATAAGATAAAATGAAACATAGTTCCATGAGCCGAACCGGGAACATTTGCTGAAAAATTTTCAAATGTTGCTCTTATTGCCTGAAGCTGGTGCCACTCGTCCATTTGATAATTAAACGGATGAGATAGGTTGGGTATTCCCCAATCTATTATACTAATCATTAAGACTACGTAGCACAATGTAATGAAAATTGTAAATTTATTTCCGCGAATAAATTCCATACGTTTCTAATTAGAATAAATATAGAAATTTCGAGTAATTTTTTTTAATTTATAGTTCGTTAAGATGTGTCTTCTTAGAACATTTAATTTTTTGTCTTCAAAGTCTGCTTCTTTTTCTATCTCTCCTTTTCTCTGCAATAAAACTACCAAATTTTTGGTGTCATTCATATCCCGAATTACTCTTGCCTGATCTTCCAATCTGAACTTATAAAAGAAATTAAAGTATGATGCATTATTTTTTTCCGTCAAAAAGTTAAACAGCGGACAGTATGGAAAACAAAGCAACTTGGTATTTGCTGAAGTTGTCTTGGTATAGCTTACAATAGATTCTAAATCTTTCTTTTGACTTGTCGGAATTCTAATATACTTAGCTTCTTTTACGTCAAGGTTGTCATACGCTTCTCTCCTAAATCCTATTCCATACAGCTTACCGTAGGTCTGAATAAGGTAAAAAATTGATGGAAGAATAAATAAAGCTAAAGCAGTGACATTAATAAAAGATAGTCGATATTTTTTAAATATCGGGATAAAACTAATAATAAGAGGTATATATAATGGGGATACAACGATAACAGTCGTATAATCTCTGCCAGAAAAAGAGCTAGCTAAAAAAATGCTAAGTGCTGAAATAGAAGTAACTGTTATGTTTTTCTTATTCTCATCCTTAGACTTGAAGAAAAGAGCTAGCGAAACTATTGGCGCTATGAAAAAAAATATAAAGTAATAAATTGATATGTCTTTGTAGAAAAAAAACACATAATTAATCCTGCTGGGGGCAATAAGAATGTATAGTCCAAAAAAAGCAAAAAAGAACAACAATACATATGCCATTTTTTTTAAAGAGAATTTTTTCATATAGTTAACAGTGAATAAAACGAATGGAATAAACAGCAATGACGTTAATATGAACGGCATTCTGTCATTTTTTACAGATGAAGCAAAGGAAAATAAATTATACCTTAACTCGTACAAAGAATTATTTAGGTAAAAGTATAGTAAAAAAATACTTAACAATAGTAAATTTCCCAACAAGAAATAAAATAAATTTTTAACCAAATATTTACGCTTTGTAAAGAAAAAAATTAAAACAAGAAATGTAAAGAAAAATATTCCTCCATAACTCTGTTTAAAAACAACAATAATAAAACTTACAAGTCCGGTTAAAAAGGAATAAGGCTTTAAACTGCTATCTTCTTTAATTTTATTAAAAAGTAAAAATCCCGCCAAAATCAGTAGCAAAGCTTCTACGTTGTATGAAGCAAATCTTCTTTCTCCGGCATAAATAATTCCTAAAGATAATAAAAAAACATAATTAAAATAGGTAGAAAACCTGAATAGCTTAGAGCTTAATATCAAAAGTAAGATTACACAAAAGACATAAAGAATTCTGTCTACAATCATATAACTGCCAAATAGCTTCATTATTAAAGCCTGGAAATAAAATGCTCCGGGAGTAATTGCTAAAGAAAAATCTTTATAAGGAATTTCTCCTCTGCTTATTTTTCCGGCAATATCTAGAAGAAATCCCTCGTCTCTATAATTTATGTTAAGATTGAAAATTTGCAACTGCAGCAACAAAAAAAATATGATTCCAACGGAAATCGGTGAAAGAAAAAAAATCCTGAGTCTTAAGGATTTTAAAAAATTCATGCTATAAGATTCCTTTAATTGTTCCAACCATCACCGCTATATCACTTGTAATCTGGATTAGTGGCAAAAATAAAAAAGCTCTCCAATCATTCACGTATTTAAAGTTTTTAGCTATAGACCATAAAATGTAAATAGTAACCATAAAATATAGAATATTAAGTAATATATAAGATTTTAATATTAAAAAAAATAAAGTTAAAGTAACAAATAAAAAATATCGCAAAAATATAAATTTCACTTTAGGTCTCAAAATTCGGGATTCAGCATCTCCTTTTGCAAAACGGTAAAACATTGTAAAAGCGTCTTTAATATTAGTTCTTGGCAGCCAATAAACAATTGCATTTTTTACAAATACAATGCTGGCATTTATTTTTTTTAGCCGTTTTGCAAAAACGTAATCTTCATTATGAGAATATCTCTCGTTAAATCTTCCAGCGTTTTCCCAAACAAATTTTCTAAAAGCCATAGACCTTGTTGCGGGAAGAAAATTATCAGCGTTGATTTTGTCCGGCATCACCAAAACATAAGGAATTAAACATTTTTCAAAAGTTGTTTTAGACAAACCTCTATAATATCCTGCTACAACATCCGTATTTTGTTTTTTAAAAGGCTCTGTTATATTTTTTATCCAGTCTTTATCCAAAATACATCCTGCATCCGAACAAACAATAATCTCATTGCTTGCGTTTTTAATTGCCTCATTCCTGCCAACAGCCCTATTTCCTTTTTTAATAAGAAGTTTGAACCTTACTCCGGTTTTCTTAATTCTTGATTTGTAATTCTTAATTACCTCAACCGTCGCATCGGTTGAGCCTCCATCAGCAATAACAATTTCGTCCGGCATCCTGGATTGACTAAGCAGTGATTTCACAAAACGCCCTATGGTTGATTCCTCATTGAAAACAGTGGCTACAAAGGAAATTTCCATAACTATTCCTTGATATTATAACAGCCTTAATCTTATTTTGTTTTAGCTCAATAAGTGATAAAATGCAATGAATAATGAAACAGTTGGATTTATCAATTGTCATATGTAACTACAACACGAGAAACATTTTAAAAAATACACTTTCCTCTATATATGAATACTCAAAGACCATTACTTTTGAAATAATTATAGTCGATGACAGATCAACAGACGGGTCATCAGAAATGGTTAGAAACTATTTTCCCAAAGTTAGAGTTTGGAAAAATGCTAAAAATTTCGGCTATAGCAAGAGTTGCAACATAGGAACCAAGCTTGCCAAAGGCAAATACATTCTCCAATTAAATTCAGACGTAAATTTTACCAAAAATACCAACATAAAATTAGCTATAGAATTTATGAACAATAATCCAAATGCAGGTATTTGCGGCTGCAAAATATTAAGGCGCGATGGCTCATTGGATTTGGCTTGTAGGCATGCTCTGCCAACCATAAAAAATTCTTTATTTCAACCTTTTAGTTTGTATAAATTACTTCCTAAAGTTAGATCGACAAACTACTACATGACATATCTTCCTGATGACCGAATTGCAAAAGTAGGAGGTTTAGGTGCGTTCATGATTGTAAGAAAAGATTTAATAAGAGACATAGGATATTTAGACGAAAAATTCTTTATTTATTGCGAAGATACTGATTATTGCTATAGAGCGATAAAAGCAGGATGGGATATATATTACTTTCCAAAAGTTGAAGTTGTACACATGCACGGAGGAACAACCAAGCAACTCAAAACAAAAGCTTTGTTGTTCTTCCATAAAGGAGTTTTCTTGTTCTATAGAAAACATTTCGCAAGCAAAAATTTTTTCTTATTAAATTTCATAGTTTACGCGGGAATCTCAATAAGATTAATTATATTTTTAACAGTAGAGCTGATAATGCATTTCAAGCAAAAAATTAGAAAAACTACAAATGACTGATCCATACAAAATGATATTTATTAATCTCATTGCCTCATTAGTATTGCTGTTATCATTATTTTCCTACAGATTCATATATCCCAAGAAAAATATAAATTTGCTATTACTTCTTGTATTAATTAGTCTAATTCCCCTAATAAGCGTATTGAGAAAAGGAACTTACGAGAGCGGGGACTTAACCATACACACTCAATTCCTGATGTCTTTTTATGAATCCCTTAGAGACGGTAATTTTATACCCCGCTGGAGCAGTCAAATAATTTATGGCTATGGTTACCCCCTCTTTATCTTCGCGTATCCTCTGCCCTATTATCTAGGATCATTTTTTCATTTTTTAGGCTTTAATTTTGTTGATAGTTTAAAAATTGTTTTGGCTTCATCCTTTATATTATCAGGCATAACAATGTACCTATTCATAAAAGAAGAGTTAAAAAATAAACTCTCAGCATTTGTTGCAGCGTTAACCTATATTTTCGCGCCTTACCACCTCATTGATTTACATTTTAGAGCAGCAATTGGAGAAGTAATAGCTTTTTCTATTCTTCCTCTTTGTTTTTTTACAATAAAGAAGATTTCAAATCACTTATCCCTAAAATGGTTTTCATTATCCGCAACAAGCTTCGCACTTCTTATCCTCTCTCATCAAGCTATTTCATTAACGCTTTTACCTTTTATTGTTATTTATTGCATTTATTTATGGGCTATTAAAAACAGGAAAAAATTTAAAGATATTTTTTATCCAATTTTTTCTATTGTTTTTGGAATTCTTTTATCCTCTTTTTATTGGCTGCCTGTAATACTAGAGTCGAAATACATTAATTTATTAACTAACGGAACAATATCATTTATTAAGCTCAATGAAATTGTTTATTCTCCATGGAAAGCGGGGCTTTTATTTCAAGGACCACACGGAGAATTATCTTTCATGCTTGGTTATGCCCAGTGGATTATTATAGTTTTTTCTGTAATTTTATTGCTTAAAAATAAAATTAATCCTGACAAAAGAACATTGTACTTAATTTCTCTAATTTCTTTTTCCATCCTGCTTGCTATGACTCAGTCTTTTTCCAAACCAATATGGATGAGCATTCCCCTTCTTAGGGGGTTTCAATATTCATTCAGAATGCTCCTGTTAACTTCTTTTTTTGTTTCGATAATTGCAGGCATAACAGTAAAAAATATTTCCAATAGGTTATTTCTTATTGCATTATGCTTCTTAATAATATTTTCAACTGTTCTCAATTGGGGGAACAGAAAAACTCTTCCCCAGTTAGACGAGGTCGCTATTCAACTCAACTTTCCAAATTCAATAACAAAATTAGGCGAAGGCACAACCATTTGGGTCGACTCTAATAAATTTTCTTCAAATCAAAGAACTGTTCCTCATATAATTACTCTTCAAGGTAAAGCCGAAATTATTGAAAAACAGAGAAGTTCCGTAAGACACGAATATTTAATTAAAGTTTTTTCTCGAAACACTCAATTCAAAGAAAATACTTTATATTTTCCGGGCTGGAATGTAAAAGTTGACAATCAATATTACCCTATTAATTTTACTTCCAAATTATCACCGGGAATAATAAATTTTACTCTGAATGAAGGAGTATACAAGGTAGAAATAATTTTTGTGAATACGCAAGTCAGATTTTTTTCGAATCTATTGAGCAGTTTCTCGTTCTTCACCTTAGCGCTACTATCCTTAATCTTTCTGTTTAGGAAAAGGCGTAAAAATATTCTGGTATAATCCAATCATCTATGGCAAGAGTAAACCCTAAAATTTATGATAAAGAATACTACCTAAACATATGTCTTGGATCTGCTGAATTTAAAAAAAATAAGGGTAAATATATACATCCAACTTGGGAAAATTATTTAAAAGACCTGCCAATAAATAAAGATTCTAAAATACTTGATGTTGGATGCGGCAGAGGGGATATCGCAATTCATCTAGCCAAAAAAGCAAAGCTTGTTATCGGAATCGACTACTCTAAAGATGGGATATCCATAGCAAATAAAATAAGAGAAGGACTTGATAAATCCATACAAAAGAAAACTAAATTCAAGATAATGGACATAAAAAAAATATATTTCCCCAATAATTACTTTGATACTGTAATTTGCATAGATGTTCTTGAACATTTATATAAAACAGAAGCTGAAAAAGCCATGCAAGAAATTTCAAGGGTGCTCAAGAAAAATGGAACCCTTTTTGTTCATACAGGGCCAAATAAAATTTTATATGACATAGTTTATAAATGGTATGTTCTGCCACTAAACAGACTTCTTACAAAACTTGATCAAATATTTAAAAGAAGAAAATATAACCCCCTTCCAAGCGATCCCCGAATTCCAATTGAAAAGATACAGCATGTCAACGAACCAACATACTTCTATCTTAAAAAACTGTTTAAAAAACATAACTTTGAAGGAAAACTACAAGTTAAGATAGGATATTTAAAGCCTGTAAGAAGCCTGAGAACTCATATTTACAATGCAATAATCGCCATGTACCCATTGTCTAAAATCTACCCTCTAAATACTCTTTTTGGATGGGCTTTTATTGCTGAACTAAAAAAATCCAAATGACAAACAGAAAAGTTCTTAAAGAGATGATAGCGGAACTAAAAAAAGCTCCTCCGATTTATCATCCATCTGATTTTTGGATAAAGCTAAACAAATTACACAACAGGCAGCTGCTATATGCCGGCTTTAATAATTTTAAAAGATCCATTATTGTACATTATTTTAATTGGAAAATTTTGCGTATCATCAGGGATCAATTTCTACCCATGTTTTCGGAGCTTGCTAAAGGAAATTTTAAACCTATATTAAGCAGCACATTTAATAATCCCAAATCGAAATTCCGTCCCTACACAACATCTTTTAATCCCATATCCGCATTCATATATAAAGTTCATGTATCTGCTTTAAAAGATTATGTTTATCGCAAAGATAAGCTAAAATTATTGGACCGCCTTACCGAACCTCCCATTGGCAACCCTTTTCTTGTTATTTATAATAATAAGGAAATTTCTCAGGATTTATCTAACTCCGTGCACGAATTTTATAGCATAACAGAAAAAGTGCACATGCAAAAAATAAGGAATATAGCAGAAATAGGCGCCGGATACGGCAGATTGGCATATGTATTCTTAAACGCACAGCCTAAAGCTTCGTACTGCATCATCGATATTCCCCCTGCCCTCTTCATAGCTCAAGAATACCTTTCAAGAATATTTCCAAAAGAGAAAATTTTCCGCTTCAGACCATTCTCATCATTTAAGGAAATAAAAGAAGAGTTTGAAGCATCCCGAATTAAATTTATCATGGCCCATCAAATAGAGCTTTTGCCAGATAAATATTTCGACCTTATGATCACAATCAGCTCACTACACGAAATGACCAGGGAACAAATTAGAAATTATCTTAATCAGGTCAACCGCTTAAGCAATGGATATTTTTATACCAAACAATGGATAATATCTTACGCAAAAGATAATTTCAGAATAAGAGAAAACGAATATCCGATACCTAAAAACTGGTCTGCAGTTTATAAGCATAGACATCCTATTCAAAGATTTTTTTTTGAAGCGCTTTACAAAATAAATAAGACAAAGTTATAAAATTTTTAATCGGGGAAAGGGTACAATAATTTTAGCATTCGGCTTTTTTAGATTTTTAATCTTTTTCATTATTGCATCTTTGTATGTCCATGCAAGAAGAACGAAATAATCAACGCTGTTATCGCTCTTGAGCTTATCCTCGGAAGTTATTGGAATATGAACGCCCGGCATAAACCTGTTTTGTTTGTAAGAAGTTGAATCCGTTATGTATGAGATAACCGTATGATCAATTCCCGTAAAGTTTAACAATATTACGCTTTTTGCAGGTGCGCCAATCCCAATTATCGTCTTGTTTTCTTTTCTTAAGCTAACAAGCATATTCCTAAAATCTTTTTTAAATTTAAGTGCGCTGAAAACAAAATTTTCATATGCTTTTGCCTTATTTATCTTCATATCTTTTTCTTTTTTAAGAATATTTAGCAGTCTTTTTGCCTTAACCTTAACGCTGTCTCTATTTTTCACAAAAACTCTGATAGATCCCCCATGATTGTCTATTTCTTGCGCGTCATATATCTCTAAATCGTTTGACATAAAAAGGTGTTCCAGGGAAGTTAAAGAAAAATATGAGTAATGCTCATGATAAATAGAATCAAAAGTTTTTTTCGATATCATTTTCGGCAAATACCCAACTTCCATAACAAATGAGCCATTCCTACTAAGCAGGTTTTTAACCCCTTTTACAAAATCATGAAGATCGATAATCTGAGCTAAGGTATTTGTAGCCGTTATCAAATCAAAACTCCCTTTATTCTTAAGTATATTTCTAGAAAGTTTTTCTGTAAAAAAATCAGAAACAACTTCTATGCCCTCTTTCTTAGTTTGCTCCATTATATTTTTTGCAGGATCAACACCTAGAACATTTACTCCTTCTTTTTTTAGAAAAGACAGCATTGTGCCATCATTACATCCTATATCTAATACTCTTGATTTATCATTAAGTTCAAACTTTGCTTTACAAATTTTAGCCAATGATTGCAAATGCTCTTTGAGAGGCATCGAGGTTGAAGATATGTAATGATATGTGGAAAATAACTTATCTGCATTAACTATCGTATCTATTTGACCTAATCCGCAATTTTCACAAATACAAAAATTCAAGGGATATTTCTTCTCTTTTTTAGCTAATTCCTCTAAAGAGAGATAGTAATTAACCGCGGGAAATTTACCCAGCGACAAGACACTAATTATTTTAGACTTACAAATTCTACAATTTTCAACTTTCATATCCAAAGCTTTAAGTACATATCAGTCACTTCATCCCAAGTATATTTTTTAACCCAAGCATAAGCATTATTAATCATTTCATTCTTCTCTTTTGGATGTTTTAAAAAATAAAAAACCGATTCTGCAAGCTCACTCTCTAAGCCAAAAATATTAATAAATCTAGAAAAGGGTGCCATTCTTAAATAATCTTCTTTCAAGGGATTATCGTAAACTGCAAAGACAAGCCTTCCGGCAGCCATTGCCTCCAGAATTGATAAATATCTGGACACAAACGCAAAATTATATTTAGAAAAATACTTTTCCGGTCTGCTCTGAAAACCTAAAACTTCAAAATTTTTTTCAAGTTCTTTTCTAAATTTTCCATCGCCTATTATTTTGAACTCAAAATCCGATATTTTTTTTCTTATTAACTTAACTGCGTCGGCGTAAGTTTTTATCCCGGTCTGCTCATCCAACCTGCCAATAAAAACTGCTGAGTTCTCATTTTTAATTTTTGACTTTTGATTTTTAATTTCGCCTACGCCGCCATAGGTAACATAGGCAGGCTTTGTTTTGTACCATTTGCTAATAAACTGCCCCACACAGATATTGCCATTAGACAGTCTCTCGGATAATTTATGCATAAAAACATGTTTTGATTTCAAAGGATAATCTTCGTAACCATGAAAAGTCGTATATGCTTTTTTAAATGGAAATAAAAACCTAAAGGGCAAATACCAGAAGAAAACATCATGACAATGAACGATATCTGTTTTTTTAATTAAATCTATATTTTTAAGCAACCAAAACCAAATCCTAAATTTCTTAAACCAATTGTTTCCTCCAACCGGAATTCTATAAACATCAATTCCGTCAATATTCTCTTCTCCTGGAACAGCTTCGACCAACAATTCCTCCGTAATTATTTTTACCTTGTGTCCTTTCGAAATCAACCTTCTAGATATCTCCAAAACATGCTTTTCAACTCCGCCAATGTGGGGATAAAACAAACGGGAAAAGAATAAAATATTCACAGTGGACCCGAGAGGACTCGAACCTCTGACTTCTTCAATGTGAATGAAGCGTTCTACCGCTGAACCACGGGTCCAAACACTATCATTTTACAACATCTCCTCTTGATTGACAAAGAAAAGGAAATCATAGACAATAAACTCATGGAGTTTTTGAGAAAAACATACGCCTTTTTGATGGATACAGTCCAGACTCTTGTTCTAATTTCTGCTGCTTTTCTTGTTGTATACGTTTTTTTGTTCAGGCCATTTCAGGTTAGCGGAAATTCTATGCATCCGACATTCCTAAACAAAGAGTATATCCTGACCAATTTGATAACTTTGCGATTTGGCAAACCAAAATTAGGGGATGTTATAGTATTCAAAGCTCCAAACGACCCGGAAAAAGATTATATAAAACGCGTAATAGGTATTCCAGGAGATACGGTTTTTATTAGGAATGGTGAAGTATATGTAAATAATAATTTGCTTAATGAACGCGCATACCTTCAGCCAACAGTCAAAACATACGGAGGGTCATTCCTCAAAGAAGAGCAATCGGTCACCGTACCAGCTGAATCTTATTTTGTAATAGGAGATAACCGTCCCGGCAGTTCCGACTCAAGGGAATGGGGATTTCTTCCTGCCAAAAATTTAATTGGACAATCCTTTTTTGTCTATTGGCCTTTGGACAAAATACAAGTAATTAAAAACCCTTATAGGTAGCATCCATCATTCTCCGGACAGAATTTTGCTTATTGTCTTTATTTTAGGACCTGTAATCTCCACATCTCCGTTTACTTCAATTAATATTCTTGCTTTCTTGCTTGACTGAAAAATCGCAACCCTGTCAAGCTTGTATTTTTTGGCAATATTTTGCGCCATTAAATCCAACTCAGGAACCCAAAGCTTGTCTGTTACCGCGCGAGGCTCTCTTTTCTCAATCTCCCCTTTAACTTTTCTAGCCTCCTCTTCCGTTTGTCTGACAGTGCTATTTTCCCGAAGTATCCTTCTAAACAAATCGAGCATCAAATTCGTATCTCCAAGCGAAATAAGAGGACGGACATGCCCTTCCGTAATTACTCCTGCGACAAGAGCGTCTTTAATTGCATCGGGAAGAGACAATAATCTAATCGTATTTGAAACTGTAGGAGCGCTTTTCCCAACCCTTCTGGCAACCTCATTTGTTCCCATACCAAATTCATCAATTAATCTTTTGTATGCAAGAGCTCTTTCGATTGGATTAAGGTCTTCTCTTTGGACATTCTCAACAATAGACATTTCAAGCATGCCTTGAGGGGTAGTGTTTTTGACCACAACCGGCACTTTGGAAAGCCCCAAAATCTTCGCCGCTCTCCAACGCCTTTCCCCAGCGATAATCTGATATCCTGCAGGCGTTCTGGCAACAACCAGAGGCTCAAGAATACCCTGTTCTCTTATTGAATCAACTAAGTCGTTCAGAGAAGCCGGCGCTATTACTCCACGGGGCTGAAGAGGATTGGCTTGAAGCATGTTGATTTCAAGCTCATGAATTGTCTCGTTCGTATTAGTATTGTCCATACACAGTTGTTACTGCAGGCTTAGAACCTCCGCAATTCTCCTGCCTTTTGCAATTTTAAAATTTACAACACCGTCTCTTACGGCAAAAAGAGTGTAATCATTCCCCATAGAAACACCCTGTCCTGCAAAAAGTTTCGTTCCTTTCTGCCGTATAATAATATTGCCTTTTAGAATCTTAGCTCCTCCATATATCTTAACGCCGAGACGTTTTGACCTGGAGTCCCTATTTCCTTTTACCGAACCTTGTGCTTTTGTATGAGCCATATTGTTGTCGTGAAAACTATTTTATATTACGTTAAATTTTCACAGATGTCAAGATGTCAAGAATTTTAATTTTTGTTAAATATTGCCTGTGTCCCGTTACTCTTCTGTATTTAGCTTTGGCCTTAAATTTGGAAACTCTGATTTTGTCGCCTTTCAAATGCTCCAGAACTTCGGCCTTAACCGTAATTTTTGAAACTTTAGGCTTACCTATTTTTAGAGCTCCGTTGGAAACATACAAAAGAACGTCCTCAATGGAAAATTTTTCCCCAACTTTAGGAGTAAGTCTTTCTACCTCAATTATCGTGTCTTTGGAAACCTTATACTGCTTGCCGCCTGTTCTTATGATCGCGTATTCCATAAAAATTGATTATACCAAAAATTTTACCTAATTTCCAGAACTCTTTTCGAAACTTGGCGTTTGCTCATTGAGCAAAGTATACCAAGAAGAATAAAATTTGAAAGAAGCGAACTTCCTCCGTAAGAAACGAAGGGAAGCGTAATCCCGACGATTGGCAAAAGACCTATATTCATGCCTATATTTATAAAAAACTGAAAAAAAATCAAAGAGAAAGCCACAATTGAAAAAACCTTACAAAATAAATCATCTTGATTCAAGAAAATCATAAAAATTTTGTATAGTAAAAACACAAAAGTTAAAATCATCAAGACCGATCCAATCATCCCTAATTCCTCCGAGAATGTTGCAAAGATAAAATCGGTGTGTCTCTCCGGCAAAAATCTAAGAACCGATTGAGTCCCAAGTCCCAAGCCCCGGCCGAAGAGCATTCCCGAACCAACTGTGATAATTGACTGAATTGCGTTATAGGAAAATCCTAAAGGGTCGCTGGGATTGAAAAAGGTGAAGATCCGCTGTTTTTGGTAATCATGTAAAAACCTAAAAAATATTGGAAAAATGCCAATCACAAAAATTAACGCTCCGGCAAAAAATCGCAAAGGAAAACCAAAGACAATAAAAGCTAAAACAGCAGATAACAAGTATACGGAAGCGCTTCCCAAATCCGGCTGAAGAAATATCAGGAAAAATATGGGCATCAAAAAACACGTTCCCAGAAAAAGAGTTTTCAAAGAATAATTATTTCGGGAAGAAAGATATGAAGAGAGACAAATTGCCAAAAAAGGTTTCAAGAGTTCTGAAAATTGTACTCTGAAACCCAAAAGCTCTAACCACCTCACCGAACCCCTGCTTTCAATCCCAACAACCAACACTATAAGCAATAAAACAAGGGAAATCGCATATATCGGTATCGAGTACAACTTAATAGCCTCATAATTAGTCTGGGAAAAAAACAAAAAAGCAATAATCCCAATTATAAGGAAAAAAAACTGATTTTTAAAAAGCGAGAAATCGATTGAAAAAAGAGTGGTAAGGCTTAGAATAACCAAAATAACCACAGGAGCTATCAGGCTCCAATCGACATCGAACAGGTATTTTTTCATTTACTAACAACCAGAAACTCATCTCCCTTTTGCAAATCCCCGACTAAGGCATTTTTCTTTATGTAATCTTCAAATGCCGCGGGCCAGCTTTTCAAAACAACATTTACTTTTTCATCTAACGTTGTCTCTAAGCGCTTCCTTTCTTTCTGAATTTCTCTGACAATATCTCTTGCCTCTCCTTCTTCTTTTAATTGCTTTGTTAAACTTGTATCAAGAACAACCGACATCCCTCCTTTTCCTTCTTCGAAAATTATTTTTTTTATGTTCGTTTCATCTTTAACTAGACATAACACCGCATCTCTAATTTTTAATTTCGAATTATAAATTTTTAATTTAGCTAAGGGCTGTCTAACCTTAATCCCAGCTTCTTTCCTTTTCGCGTGAGCCATTTCTACTATTTTTCTCGCCAAATCCATTTCTTTTTCTAATTTATCATCGATTAATCCAACATCAGCTTTTGGAAAATTTGATAAATGCACAGATTCCTCCCCTGTTAGATTTCTGTATATTTCTTCCGTAATAAATGGGATTAACGGGGCAAGAACCTGACAGTATGTTTTCAAAACAAAATACAAAGTGCTATAAAAACTATCTTTATCTTTCAGGTCATCTGCAGCCGGACCGACCCTATCCCTGCTTCTTCTTAAATACCACAAAGATAAATCATTAATAAAAACCAACGCTTGATCAACTATTTCAGGCGTATTGAATGCTTCGTATCCTTTGTCAATTATATTTTTAACGTTACCGTTAAACCTTGACAGTATCCACTTATCCAAAACTTTTTCTGATTTTAAATCAATTTCCGAAAGAACCCACTTATCTATAAGCGCATTGGAAACAAAAAAATTATAAACATTCCAAAGTATCAGAAGTATTCCCCGCACTTGATTTCTGTATGGATCTTCTGCGATCAGCATGTCTTCTCCGTTCATAACAGGACTGCCCATTAGATAAAGTCTCAAAGCGTCTCCTCCGTATTTCTCAATCATTTCTTTCGGATCAGGATAGTTGCCGTAATTTTTGCTCATTTTTCTTCCATCTGTTCCCAAAACAACTCCTTCAACCAAAACATTTTTTGCCAGAATATTTAATCCGTCTTTTCTTAAATCCAAAGCATTAGCTATGATATGCAAAATCGAAAACCATGCCCTGATTTGTCCTGTATATTCCCCTATAAAATCAGGCGGATAAAATTCCTCTATCTTTTCTGCAGTATTAAACGGATAATGTCTTTCTCCGAAAGAAGCGCTGCCTGCCTCTATCCAGCTGTCCAAGACTTCAGGAACTCTTTTGGCAGTTTCTCCGCACTTTGCGCAATTAACGGTAACCGCATCAATTTCCGGTTTGTGTAAATCCGTAATTTTTTTGCCTGATTTTTCTTCCAGCTCCTTGATTGATCCCGGAACAAAACGTTCCCCGCATCCGCACTCCCAAACAGGAATAGGCGAACCCCAAAATCTGCTTCTTGAAATGTTCCAGTCCGGCGCGTTCTCAATACTTTTCGCAAATCTTCCATGCTTAAAATGGCCCGGATACCAATTGACAGAATCATTGGATTTTCGCATTTTGTCTTTTAGCTTATTCAGATCAACATACCACGCATTTTGAGGAGAATAGTAAAGTCTGGTATGGCATCGCCAACACAAAGGGACATTATGCATCAATACTTCATCCTTATAGATAAGTCCTCTTTTTTTCAAATCATTGTTAACTGCTTTATTGGCTTTCAAGTAATACATTCCGCCGAACTGCGGCACTTCTTTTCTTATTGTCCCCTCCTCATCAACGTGCATTTCAATATGAATGTTATTTTCAAGTGATGCCTTCAAATCTTCTTCCCCATACGCTGCAATCGTTACCACTCCGGTTCCTTCTTCCGCAGTTACAAAATCTCCCGGAATAATCACGAAAGCTTTTTTTCCTTCATCTATTTCGTAGTAATCGTAATGAGGAATAAATTTTTTCCCAATCAACTTTTCCCCCTTAAATTCCGCTACAATGTCATGCTGAACTTGTTTCAGCATCTTAATTGTTGATTTAGCGAGTATATAATATTCGTTTCCCTCTCTCACTTTTACATACGTTAATTTTGGGTTAACTGCAAGAGCAGGAGTAACGATCTTATTCCAGGGAGTAGTTGACCAAGCAAGAATATAGGTATTTTTTTCATCTTTTAATTCATATTTATAAACGGTTGCTGCGTCCGGAACTTCCTTGTAATTGTCTGCGTCCATCGCCACTTCAAAGTTGGAAATCGGAGTTGAACAATGAGGGCAATAGAGGGAAACGCGGAAACCTTTATAAACATATCCCTTTTCGTACATTTGCTTGAAAACCCACATTACGGATTCCATGTAATCGATATCCATTGTTCTGTAAGCGTTCTTAAAATCCACCCAGCGTCCGATATGATCAATGTACCATTCCCATTCGCCTGAAACATCTTTGACATAAAGCTTGCATTCGTCAACAAATTTCTTCACTCCGACTTTTTCTGCAATTTCTTTTTTGCTTTTAAGACCTAATTTCACTTCAACCTTGTTTTCTGCAGGCAAACCATGACAATCCCATCCCCAAACTCTTCTGACTTGGTATCCCTGCATGGTTTTATAGCGGGGAAACAAGTCTTTCGGAAGACTTGACAGAAGGCTTCCGTAATGAGGCATCCCTGTTACGAAAGGCGGACCGTCTAAAATAGTCCATTTGCCCTTTGGCGCTTTTTTTGCGACAGATTTTTCAAAAATTTTATTCTCCTTCCAGTATTTTAATATTTCCTCTTCGAGTTTTGGAAAATTTACGTTGGGATTTACAGGCTTAAACATAAGGTTAATTGTATCCTAAAAGCTAATTTTGTTCAAGACAGCTTACTGACGTAATTCAAATATTGAACAGTCTCTTTATTTATTATAGAATTACTGGATATTATGGGACATATAGAACGCGGAAAATGCCGCGGAGAAAGCCAAAGAGTGTAATGTTGCAAAAAGTGAAGGAAAACCCCATTGAAGATTGTCAGTCAGGATTATAACCTCTCACTTGACAAAGACTGTCTTATAGTATATAATACGTAGCAACATGAATTTATTCTCTCAGATAAAAGAAAAGACTTCCTTTCAATGGAAGAACTTATATGTCTCAAAACGCAATATTATCATTGTGTCTGTAAGTCTAGTTCTAGCTATCATTACCCTATCCATTCCAACATATATACTTCCGGCAACTAAAGAGTATGTGCAAGCACAGCAAGTGAAGAAAGATGCAAAAGATTTACAAAAACACCTTCAAACAGCCTCTAGTAAACTAGAGGAGCTAACAGAACTCAGACGCACATCTCCGTTTAAAACAAAAATTCAAAGTAATAATAATTCAAGTAACAAAAATGATTTAGCAATTGTCGCTGTTGCATATGCGCAATCTCCTTATGACGCATCTCAGCTTCAATCATACATTCGACATGCAGAGCAAACAACTACACTAAGTAACGAACTATTAAGTGAGATCGAAGCAATAAAAGAAAATACGGTAAAACTCCAACAGGAAGCAGGTAATCCCAACCGTTATGTTGATGAGCATTTATATGCAGAGGCATTGCAGGAAGTTAAAGAAACAGACAATACAATTAAAGCCACGTATGAACTAGCTACCTTTTATTCAGAATATGGAAAAGCTTCTGCTTTATTTGCGACAGGTATTGCACTAGTTGAAATCCAACTTCAGCAAAAACAGGAAGTCCAAAATTCAGTAGTAGTTGCGCAAAAACAGCTCCAAGATGCAAATGAAATATTAGCATCTATTAACAAAAATGAAGCATTTCCAGAAGACTTACGAACAGTGAGCAGTCAAACACAACAAGCATATACTCAGTTATCTCAAGCTCTCTCTCAACTTATATCAGTATCAAAGAAAAATCCTGATACGCAAGTTGTATACGTACAACAAGAAATTGTTGGCCAGTTGGCTATAGATTATGAGAAATGGAGAGAAATAGAATCTCAAGTATTGGATCAAGATACGATAAATCGATTTAATGCCAAAGCAAAAGAGCTTTCCCAAAAGATCGAACAGGCAAATCAGAACCAAGTCTCAAATCTTCAGGTAGTTCTCAAAGTTTTTACCAAAGAAGAAGCGGTTAACCTTTCATCTAAACCTTCGGGATTTCAAACATTTAGGGGATTTCATATCGATAATTCTAACAATCCAATAGCCTTACCCGGACAAAAAGTAACAATTACCAATAAAAAGACGGGCGAAGCTGTCTCAACAACTGACACGCCAAATTTCTTTGCTCACAATCTTACCCCTGGTGTTATGTATCGAGTAGTCGCAGATCCAATTCCGGGCTATCAAATTTCAAATATGGTCTGTTACAATTGTAGCTCCCCAGCAGCCTATTCCTATAATAATGGTAATGTTTTTGAGATTGATATTCCTGAAAATACCTATTATGGTGTTTATTTCAAATACATAAAAGGTGATAATGCACAACGATTGCCCACTACCTCTCCAATACAGATAGACGATTTAGGAATTTCCATAAGCGGCATACGAACAAACCTTGCAATAAAAGCGGGAGAATCCCAGCCTGCATTCACAATTACATCAACTGGATCTTCTGGAATCTCAATGTATGGATATCCCACAACCTATGGCCCTGGAATTAATTGGAATATAAGCTCAGCAGGCCTTACTGCTGGCCGATCAATTGAGATAAAAGTGCAAGTTAATAATAATATTCCAGCAGGCACATATAAAGGAAGCGCCATTATTATTAGTTACCCATCCCAAAAACGTTATACTATACCTAATATTGAAGTTACTGTACAAAAAGAAACAACTACTAATCCTACACCAACTTCCGGTTCTAACTCTGATACAACTCCCACACCTACATCAGGAGGTACAACATCACCTACCCCTACCCCAGCACAGGCTCCATTTGGCCTTCAAGCAAGTGCTTCTTCCGTAAACCTTACCATAGAAGAAGGAAAAAGCACTAAGGCATTTGATATAACTTCTACTGGCGCAACACAATTTTCTCTATACGGATACCCAACAAATTACGGTCCAGGCATAAACTGGTCAGTTTCTTCCGGTGGGATATCAAATGGACAAAGTGTACCAGTAGAGATTTCAGTAAATAGCGGTATTAATCCTGGCACGTATTCTGGAAATGCAATTGTTAAAGATCAATCGGGAGCACAAATTTCTATTCCAGTAAAAGTTACTGTTGTTCGCACGCAAGTTTCACGCTTTGTAAAAGTAACCTCCCCAAATGGCGGTGAAGCACTCAAGGTTGGAGATAAAGTTAATATCTCTTGGGAAGGAAATGATATTGATAAGTGTAATGTAGGCTATTCATTCGGCCTGGGATCGTTAAATAATATAAATCCCAATGTATCTACGACAGGGAATGGCTCTTATGAGTGGACTGTAAATATTGGTAATACTGCCAATACACAAGTTAAAATCGATCTGTTGTGCTACAAAACAGGAGTTGGACAAGTAAGTGATCAATCTGACAACTTCTTTACTGTAAATCCATAGCCTATACTTATTATATTAGAGCCAAGATGCGCAAACCAGACCTACGCTATTTCTTGCATGCCGGCAAAAAAAAGGAGCCTGGTCTTCGGCCAGGACTCCTTAAACCTGTCCTTATCATATTTCTAGACAACTCTTGATGCTAAAACATTCTGAAAATCATGCAGAAAAGTTTTTTTATAAACTTTTTCTGCAAGCGATATTGCCTTTACCAAAGTCCCATATCCTCTTAAAACAAACGACAATGATATTGTCCTTTCCCTGCCTAATCCGGAGTATGGCTTGGCGACGATTCCTTGCATTACCTGATTCATACAAAAACAGTTTAACTTCATAATTTATTTATTTCAGTAATCCAAAAAGCAAAAATTTTGTTAAATAAATCACATTATTAAGATTGACAAGCGTATATTTTTTATATTATAAATAAATACCTACGTGAATAAAATAAAATTTACTATACTTATCCTCGTACTTCTTCTCGGCGTAATTCTAAAATTGCACAATTATTCTATCTACCCGCAAAGAGGAGCGACAAGCGATGAATATTCTTATTCTTTTCAAGGCGTAAGCCTTCTAACCAAAGGAGTTCCCATTTCCTGGTCTTCTTTTACCCAGTACAAAAATTTAAGGCACTTAACTATTGAAAAACTTTATTTCCCAATAGTATATCCTTATTTTGACCATACCCCTTTGAATGGAATTGTTACAGGTGCATGGGCAGTAGCTTTCGGAGAAAATACTTTTGAAAAAATTCAACTCAAAACCATACGCATTGTTCCAATTGCTTTTTCGACAATATCATCCCTTCTGGTATTTTTAATTGGCGTTAAGTTATTTAATTATAAAACAGCAATTTGGGCCCTTCTTATCTACACTACAACGGTAATTTTTGCAATTCATGGAAGGGTTGTTCTCGCGGAAAATCTAATTACACCCCTTCTTCTTGGCTCTATTTACGCTTTCATAAATTTTTATAAAAAAATTAACATTCAAAAAACACTCATTCTTGGAACTTTAGCAGGCTTAACATTTTGGACTAAGGAATTGGGAGTTGTGACTTTTCTTACCCTTTTATACTTTTACTTTTCCGAGAAATTAAAAACAAAATATACGGCTCTGCTTATAATTACATTCCTATCTCTTGTCGGATTGTACATTACATATGGGATATATTTCGATGCAGAGGTTTTTTGGAAAATTTTAAACCAGCAGTCCGCAAGAATTATCGGTCCGGACACACTTCCCTACATCCTCTCAAATCCTATTATTGTAAATAAATTTTACGATGACGGATGGTATTTTTTTGGATTCTTTGCCTTTTTTGCTTCATTTTTTCACTACAAAGAATTAAAATTCATAATTGTTCCGGCAACTGCTTATTTTCTTCTTTTACTGTTCTCTTTAACGGAAAAAGGAGAGATGGGGTGGTATATTATCCCTCTTTTTCCCTTTATGTCTCTTTTTATGGCAAAGTTTTTGGTTGAGCAGGTGCAAAAGATAGGATTTGGCACATTTCCGCTTTTGATTTTTGTTGGGCTCTATCTCCTAGAATATGTGTATGAAGCAAGTTTTGGGCTAACTCCTTTACAATTTAGAATCGGGTTACTTATTCTTTTTTTACCAATCATGTTAACGGTAATATTCAAAAAAGAAAAAGCTTATAAATTCTTATCCCATTTCTGGTTTTATGCATTTATAGCGGCAAATATTCTATTGACCTACAACTACATCCACCCCTCCTAATTCCTCTGCCCTAAGAATAACGGGGATTCCTGCGACAAAGCCTTTCTTTAAAGCTAATTTCTACCTGAACATCTTAAAAAAATATTACCTTTTTAAGCCTTCAAGAGCAATATAGACTTTCTAAGAAGAAAGGTCAAGGATTAAGAAATTTGGAAGAACTCTAAGATTGGCTTAAGATGATCTTGAATATATTTATTTACCTGAGTATCCGTAAAATAATCTTTAGCTAAATTGTTACCAATACCCTCTAAATATCTTGACTCCTTACTTCTTATAAATAGAAAGTTATAATGTTTATGAATTTCCCTATCCCACATGGCCAATATTTTTTCTCTCAAAGAATATAAGGATTCATTTGTCCGTTTCGCTCTCCAATACGGATCTCTATTCGTTAGACCTGCGTCAATTGCATGCAATGCAGCGTAAAATGCTACGGTCAATTTCCAGTCCCTATAATTAGAATCTGTTATGGAATCCAAAAATGATTTATTGTGAGAAGACTGCTTTCTGTGGATTTGTTCTAATGGCATAACTAGAATATTTTATAATCGTTATCTGTCTCCGCAAATTGCTCTTCTTGAACATATTCAAAATTAAATGCAAAAGAGTAATTGAATCTCTCGTGAACATTAGCCTGAGCATCTATCAACTTACTTAGCTCTCTGTCAGAAGCTCTATTTTTTAATATAACTTTAACTATTATATCGTCGTGATAAATCTGTAAGTATATATTTTTTATTATATTTATACCCCTATATATTTCCTTAATTATGGAACCCAAATCTCTCGTTGAGTATGTTTCAGAATGAACACTTATGGGAGTTGTCGTATTGGGATCTATTGTAAATGTTTGCATATTTATTCCTTTATACTTTTGCCCATCTGAGCTTCCAATATTAACCTCAATTCTCTTGCAATATTCAAGGGTATTGTAACTCTTGAAACTAACATGCCTATCTGGTTACCCTTTTCATCTTTATCATTGGGATGAACATTTACAAAGTCAAACATAACTTCTTGATTCGATGTTGAAGTAACCGATACGATATTTGCATGATGACTTTTTCTTATTTCATCACTTGCTTTTACTATTAAATTTACCTTTTGAGGCGTCTTAATATTGCTCACGGACACATTATAGCACATCTATTAATTAGCGAGAATGCAATGGTTAATTTACGACGTGGTTTTGAGGCGAGAGAAATTATTACCTGGATTTGATAAAAGGCAGTAAATCTTCTTTCTTCAGCAGTGTTGACTCCGAACAAAAACTTACCATTCCAACGCTTGGTTTGTGAGAAAAACCTATATATTCTACGATTTTACCTTTTTCGCGCGCCTTTTTGATTGCCGGGGCTAAATCTGTATCGGAGGAAACAAGAATAATTCGGTCAGATGTATTCTCATAGACAGCTACCAACATATCTACTGCGATTTGCACATCAACGCCTTTCTCATGGTAAACGCCACTACTTTTTAACAGATATCCAAATTGGTAAGAAACTTTATGCTTCTTGAGTTTTCCCAATAATTTCTGTTGAGCGTCAAACAATTTTTCTGTCTTTGCCGATCCGTCTTGTCTTATCCGACCAACATAATAACATACGCTAACAATATTATTAAGCCGAGCAATATAGCTAGCAAATTTGTTGAAATTAAACGAAAGAAGATTATGAAGTTTTAAATCCTTAAGCTTGAAATAAAAATTGCTTCCGTCAATGAGAATTACACATTTTTGTTTCATCCATTGATTCTACAGCAAAAAATAAAGCCCTGCAAATGTCTTACGACCTCACAGGGCGATTTAGTATCTAAATACTAGCATAAACGTGGCAGTTTAGTCAATAGATAAAATGCGAAAAATTAGTTTTGATGTTAGTTGCGTTGCCTTAAAAATGCGGGAATGTCCCAAGCGTCGTCGCTATTGCCGTCAAGAGGCGCTTCCTGCGGACTTGGCGCTTGGCCATCATCCTTTGCTAATTCCTGTTTCGGCACGGCATTATTTATTATAGGCTTGACGAACTCCTTAAGAGTTTGACGCGTGTGATCGAAGCCTGTCGCGATAACGGCAATTTTAATTTGATCGTGCATGGCTTCATCAATTGTGGCTCCAAAAATAATATTTGCATCCGGGTCCGCAGCGCTGGAAATAATCTTTGCAGCATCATCCACCTCAGTCATTGTCAAATCAGGTCCGCCTGTAATATTGAACAAAACTCCCCTTGCCCCATCCATAGATATTTCAAGAAGAGGAGATGCAACCGCAGATCTTGCTGCAATCTGAGCTCTGTTTTCTCCGGATCCGGTACCTATTCCCATCAAAGCAGACCCGGCGCTGCTCATAATAGCTTTTACATCGGCAAAATCAACATTTATAAGTCCCGGAATAGTAATCAAGTCGGAAATTCCCTGAACACCTTGAGACAAGACAGAATCTGCAACGCCAAAAGCCTCCAGCAAAGACACTTTTTTATCCACAACATCTAAAATTCTCTGATTAGGAATAACAATAAGAGTATCTACTTTCTCCCGAAGAGCTTCTATTCCATCTTCTGCCGCAACCATACGTCTGGTTCCCTCGAAAGCAAAAGGCTTGGTTACAACCGCAACTGTTAACGCTCCTATTTCTTTAGCCGCCCTAGCAATTACCGCGCTTGCTCCTGTTCCCGTTCCACCTCCCATACCCGCAGTTATAAAAACCATGTCCGACCCATCAATAAATTCTTTTATTTTTTCGTAAGATTCTTCTGCAGCTTGTCTGCCTACTTCGGGATTGCCCCCTGACCCCAAACCCTTAGTGAGATTTTCTCCGATTTGAATTTTGGTTGAGGCTTTTGACAAAAGAAGAACTTGAGCATCCGTATTAACGGAAATAAAATCAACGCCTTTTACAAGACTCGTAACAATCATGGAATTAAGAGCATTCATTCCTCCGCCGCCAACTCCCAAGACTCGGATTTTCGCAAAATTTGTGGTTTGGGGTTTAATTAACATATGTTTTTAATCTCACCTATCCTAACACCCAATTTTTCAAAAGTCAATGCAACAGTTTAGGGCATGAAGGATTTAGCGAAATTAATAACCCGGCTTATTACTTTATTAAAACCCAAATTCCCAATATTGGGAATGCTTATCCCAAAAGGCAAAGATTGCTTAATGTCCAAAGTTCGCCCAAAAACCGCAAGACCTACAACTGTTGCAAAAGCAGGAGTTTGTATTTCGTCTATCAATCCTGTCATGTTGATTGGAATTCCTATCCTGACGGGCATTGCGAGCGTTCTTTTTGCGCTGTCTGTTATCCCAACTGTCAGGGCTCCGCCTCCTGTTATCACGATTCCCGAGGGGGTTTGACCGGCATAACCTGATCTTTTAATTTCCATTCCTATCATTGTAAAAAGCTCATTTAGTCTGGGTCTTATTATTCCATCTGTTAATGTTTTATGGGAAACTTTTCTGATATCTTCCGACAGACCAAGAGAGCTTAAGTCCAACTCGTCGGTATTTCTGGCTTCTTTCTCAAATGTTTCTCCCAATCTTTCGATTTTTGGTTTTTTAGATACATTAGATAAATATATTTTTATCTTTTCCGCGGATTCCAAGGAAATCCGAAGTCCAATTGCCAAATCATTTGTAATATGCCTGGCGCCAATAGGCAAAACCGAGGAATAGGCAACTGACCCATCGAAATAAATGGAAATATCCGTTGTCCCAGCCCCGATATCAACCAAAACAACACCCAATTCCTTTTCCGTATCGGACAAAACCGCAAGGCTTGAGGAGTATCCGCTAAAAACAACAGCATCCACATCTATTCCAACCTGCGAAAACGCTTTTTCCAAATTACTCAAAGACGTTGAGGCCGCGGAGATAATATGAGTATCTACCTCAAGCCTTATCCCTTTCATCCCGATTGGATCTTTTATGCCCTCCTGACCGTCAACAGTGTAGTTCCTGGGCAAAACATGAATTATTTCTCTGCTTGACGGAAGGGATACGGCCTTCGCGGCATCTATCACTCGGTTTAAATCGCTTTCCGCAACCTCTCCCTGACTTGAAGAAACAGCAACAACTCCCCGTGAATTTTGAGATTCGATATGGCTTCCACCGATTGACGCGACTATGCGGGAAACGGAATATCCGGCCATTCTTTCCGCGCTGTCAAGCGAATTATTGATGGAATCCACAGCCTCTTTTATGTCCACTATCTGACCTTTCTTAATTCCCTTTGAGGCAACTTCCGAAACTCCTAATACGTTTACCGAATCATCGCCGACTCTTGAAATGATGGTAACAATTTTTGAGGTTCCGATATCAACACCTACAACTATTTTTCCGTCCAACATACTTATTTAAAAAGAAATAACGGGTTCTTTAAATCTTAAATCTATGCTTTTAAACGTCTTATCTTCTATTGTAAGCGCTCGCAGTATTCTTTGTAAAGAGGCTATTTGATTATCGATGTTTTTTTGAGAAGAAAGTTTAACTTGCCCATTATTCTGAATATTAATTACATACGAAGAATCGAAAAAAGCAATGGAAGAAAATGAGATATTTTTTTCTTTCAGGATTTTTTCAATTTTTGCCGAATTTTCGCTTTTACCCAAAGGGGAAATAAGCTGCTGGTTTTTTAAAGAAAAAATTACATAAATAAAAAAACCTAAAAAAAGGAATAATTCAAATAGGAAAATCGTTTTTATTTTTTTCCTAAAAATCCTATTGCTGCGTTTTATCTTTACTAACATTATTAATTATACTTACGATATTTTGAGCCGCGTGCTTACCCGGTAAATTTTTTAATTCTTTTTTGTCTATTTTATAACTTCCTATGTTACGAAACATAAGTTTTACCGCTTGAAGTAATTTTTTAGAATCAAGTCCATTTTGGTGCAAAACGACAGATAACCCTATTTTTTCCAAAAACTTGGCATTTTTAAGCTGCTCGTTATTTTGAGAAAAGGGAAGCGGAATGAGAAGTGAAGGTTTCTCAAAATATAAAAGCTCTGTTATCGTATTCATACCTGACCGCGCAATAACCAAAGAGGATGAATTTATCAAATCTCCAATTCCTGAAGGGTCAATGAATTTTTCCAAAAGATAATTGCCCCGAAGTTCTTCAGACATTGTATGCTTGAGTCTTTCCAGGCGGTCAAAATCTCGATATTCATGAGCGTCTCCTGTCTGATGAATAATGTTGTACGATTCCAGAAACTCTTTCAGCGCCCCTTCTATCAATACGTTGATTGCGTGGGATCCGGAACTTCCTCCCGTAATGTAAATTATTGGCAGTTTATTGTTAAAAACTGATTCTGCAATAGAAAATGGAGGATTTAAAATTTTAAATTTACGCACAGGATTTCCCGTAAAGACAACTTTATTTTTTGGAAAATATTTCCTGGAAGAATTCCATGATATGCAAATTTTTCTTGAGAATCGTGAGACAAGCCTGTTGGCAAGGCCTGCCTCCATAGTCTGCTCGTGTATAACAACAGGTATCTTGAGTATAGAGGCGCAAGGTATTACGGGAATAGAAACATACCCCCCAAACCCTACGACAACATCAGGTTTAAATTTAATTAAGATCAAAAAGGACTTAACGATCCCAAAGGGAAGTTTCAGCAGGGAAAAAAGAGTAAATCTGGTTAATTTTCTTTGCAGTCTTCCCGTATTCAATCCGACAAAGGGAATTTTTAATTTAGCAATTGTCTCATACTCAAGAGATAAAGCGTTATCTCCTTCCAAAGCATATTTTCTTCCGATAAAAAGTATTTTTGCATCTTTAGGTAAAGCATCTATCACCGCAAGCGCAGGAGATAAATGTCCGCCAATTATCGCAACTTTCATATTTTTTGTTTTGAAATATTCAATAATATCCCAACCGCGCAAAGATCAATAATTAATGCCGATCCTCCGTAAGAGATAAAAGGCAGAGGAATACCGGTTAACGGAACAAGAGCCGTTTGAGCGCCCAAATTGATTATGGTTTGCATTGCCAAAAAAGTTGTTATGCCCGCGGCCAGAAGTTTGCCAAAGTTATCTTTAGCATGCACTGCTATATAAAAACATTTTGTTATAATAAAAACATAAAATAAAACTAGACAAAATGCGCCTATAAAACCCAGTTCTTCCGCGATGATTGCAAAAATTGAATCTGTTGTGCCTTCGGGAAGATAAGCATACTTCTGCAGCGAATTTCCCAGCCCAACACCTGTTATCCCACCGGATCCCAAAGCAATCAGAATTTGCCTCACATGATAAGATGACGCTTCAACCGATTGATTAATGTTAATAAACGCTTCAAGTCTCTTTGCCCTGTAAGGAGAAAGCTTTATGAATACATACCCCAAAAATGCCAGCATTGGCAATAACCAAGAAAAATGCAGTAGGCTTGCACCGGACAAAAAATAAATCACTACCGCTTCGCTTAAAATTACCGCCGCTGTCCCCATATCCGGCTCCAACATTACCAAACTCAAAACCAAACCAATCAATATAAGAAATGCAGGAAGTCTCCCCTTTTCTTTATTGGAAAACCATGCTGCCAAATAAATGGCAAGCGCAAGCTTGATAAATTCTGCTGGCTGGAGAACGAAAAATCCTGCGTCAATCCAGCGGTTTGCTCCCAAAAGACTAATCCCGACCCCGGGAATAAAAACCAAAATTAGCAAAACTAGTGCCATAAAAAGTATCGGAAGAGCAAAGAAGTATAGTTTATGATAATCAAAAAAAGAAAAAAACCCTAATGCCGCAAATCCCAGCATGACCCAAAAAAATTGATCTTTAACGTAGTGGTATTTATCGGAAAAGTCCCTAAACGCAACATACGAAGAAACATCATAAATCATAAAAAGCCCAAAAAGAGTAAGGATTATAACCGAAAACAAAAGAAATATGTCTATCTTCTTCATAGAAGAAAATTTGAGCTGTTAGCGAATAAACGCTATATAAAGTCCTAGAATTGCAAAAAGAAATCCCAAAAGCCAGCCTCTCATAACAACTTTTGGCTCATTCCAGCCTATTCTAAGCAGAAGCAAATGTAAAGGCGAAGCTAAAAACACTTTCCTATGCAGAAACTTTTTGGCCAAAATTTGAATAAGGGAAGACGAAATTTCCAAAACAAATACTCCTCCAATAAATGCAAGGGCAATTACTTTTCCCGTCAAAAGTCCTATAATCGCTAAAATTGCTCCAAGAGACAAAGCTCCCACATCTCCAAGCCAAATTCTTGCTTTATAAATGTTAAAATACAGAAACGCTCCGACACTGCCCATCAATAATGCTATGAAAATTCCCAAAGGTTGATCGAGCTGATTGGAAGTAATTGCCAGAAATGCCGCAAGACAGATAAGAAGAAGTCCCGATGCCAACCCATCCAATCCATCGGCAATATTAAACGCATTAGCAAAAGCAACTATAACAAAAGCTGCGAAAGGAATAAATAAAAAGCCAAGCGATGCCAAGCCAAAACCTCTGATAAAAATATAAGAATATCCCAGTTGATAATACAAAATTGAAGCCGCGGTAAGAGCCAATGCCCACTGGATTATGAATTTGTGCCTGAATCTTAAGCCAAAAAATGCTTTATTCCCGCTAACCAGCTTCTTTAAGTCATCATAAAATCCCAATGCGCCAAAACCTATAAAAGTAAACATAATTACAAATAATTCCCATGGATTAATATTCGTGCCTAATATTCCAAACGCCCAAAAGGTTAATACGCAAACAACAGCGATAATCAATATTCCTCCGCCAAAAGGCGTACCTGCTTTCCAATTATTGTATTTATCAAAAGTGGGAGTGGGTTTATCGAACATGTCAACGGTTTTCTGCTTCGCTCTCCTAAACTTCATCTTATACAAAAAGTCTATAAAAGGTATTAGGAGAACTCCGGTTATAAAAAGCGATAAAAGGACAAGACCCAAAAGCTGCGCCATAAAGGATATTATACTATCCTGAAGATTTATATACAAATTACTTGACTGTAACGGATTTTGCGAGGTTGCGGGGCTTGTCAGGATCTTTAATTCCCCGCTTTAATGCTAAGTAATAAGCTAAAAGCTGGGAAATTACAATCTGCGGAATAATTGTCGCATCTCCAACATCAGAAGTTTTTAAAAATCTGTCGAAAACATTATTATTTTTAGGCCCTACGCCTACGATAAATCCCCCTCGCGCTCTTATTTCCTGCGCATTGGAAACTATATCATCATATGTCTCATCATTGGGAGCAAATACGATACAGGGTGTTCCTTTTTCAATAAGCGCAATGACTCCATGCTTTAATTCTCCGCCCGCAAAACCTTCCGCATGAATGCATGCAGTTTCTTTTATTTTCAAAGTTGCTTCAAGCGCTGTTGCATAAGACAATCCCCGTCCTATAACGTATATGTGCTCTTTATTTTTTAATTGATCTGCTACCTCTTTCAAATTCTTCTCAAATTTTTCTTTCAAAATCTCTTTCACGTTTTCCGACGCTCTTAATAGAAGATTTTTACCTTGTGTTTGTTTTTTTACCAAAGAATAAGCTGCCAGAATTAAAACAGATATCATAGCAATAAAAGATTTGGTTGCGATAACTGCTTTTTCCTGACCAGCTCCAAGAAGAATTTTATAATCTGCCTGCCTATACAAAGTGGACCCTAATACATTTACAATTGCGGCAATCTTGGCACCCTTCCTTTTGGCGTTAGTAACAGGGTCAACAACATCAATTGTTTCTCCGCTTTGAGAAATTGCAATCACCAAACTTCTGTCTGTCAAGTAATCTTCCAAATAATTGAATTCCGAACCAATCGTGAAATTAACGTGTTTTTTTGCGACTCTTGAAAAAAGGTAGGTTCCTGCCAGCGCGGAATATGAGGCAGTACCGCATCCAAGCATAAAAGTTCCAAAAGCGCTTTTAATTAATTTTGTGAGATGATTTATTTCCGCTGTGTAATTAAGCGCTATATTTTCGATAACCCTTGGCTGTTCATTTATCTCCTTTAACAAAAAGTGCTCGTACTTTCCCCTCTCTGTTTCTTCAAATTTCCAGTCCAACGTATGAAAATTTGGCTTAATTTCTTCACCCCTTGGTAAACTTATAAGCTTTAGTTTTTCTCCAAGGATAACCATTTGATTATCTTCAAGAAAAATCACTCTTTGCGTATACTTGACAATCGCGGAGGCATCGGACGCTACAAATAATTCGTTTTTCCCAATTCCAACCACAAGAGGGGATCCTGTCTTAGCTGCAACTATTTCTTTTGATACTGCGTTTACGACAACAACGGCATTTAGCCCTTTGAGAGCATTAAATGCGTCTCTGACTGAAGATGAAAAACCTTCGCGTTTGAGATTTTCCTCAACAAGATGCGGAATTACTTCCGTATCTGTTTCTGAAATAAACTTATGTCCGTTATCGATAAGTTTCTGTTTTAATTCCTGAAAATTTTCAACAATTCCATTATGAACAACTGCTATTGACTTCGCGCAATCAAGATGGGGATGGGAATTTCCGACAGTTACGCCCCCATGAGTCGCCCAACGGGTATGGCCAATTCCAAGAGGACTTGCCGGTAAATTTATCTTTGCGGAGCCTATTTTCCCAACATGCTTATCTATCTCCAGCCTCTTGTCTTTCTTAACTGCAACTCCCCAAGAGTCATAACCTCTGTATTCGAGAAGCTTTAATCCTTCAAGAACAATATTTGCCGCTTTATCCTGATGGCCGACATATGCAAAAATTCCGCACATAAACTATGCTTTGCGAATAATCGAAAGTATATCCGATAAATTTTTAATTTCCGCATCGGGCTTAAATCCTTCTAATTCTTTTTGACTTTCCGCAAAAGGGCCGCGTTTAATCCAAATTGCAACAACAGAAGGCATTAACATTTTGGCATTATATAAAATCGTTAGCTTATCGTCTACCAAAAAAAATTCTCTTCCCGCATATTTATCCAAAACATGTTGTAAATTATCTTCTTTGGCAAGAAAAATGTGAACATCGTTTTCCTCAAAATGAGAATGAATAAAGGTCTTTTTGAGTTTACCCCTCTGAAAATTATTTTCTCCTTCAGAAAAAATCCCAATCTCTGCAAAATCTTTCATTTTCTCCAAAATACTTTTTACCTCAGCGTATAACCTATATTCCGTAAGTCCGCTTTTTTTAAAAGTCTTCGTATCAAAAAGCGTATAGTCAATATCAAAGAGTACAACCGGTTTCTTAACCTCTCTTTTGCTTACAATCTCTTTAAAAACCGTGTAATATTTTGTATTGTCCGAAATGTTGCCCATAACAGTTGTGCTTGCGCCCACAACAACATTTCTTCCGATAATTACGCCAGGCATGGTTGTAACTTTTATTCCCATATTGCAATTTTCCCCAACCATAACGCCCAACATCTTAAGCATTGTGTCAGCTTTTTCCCCCTTAACATCAACTTTAACATTTGCCCTGTCAAGCCTAACATTCGCAGTAAGGAAACCTGCCGCAATTTTGCAGTTTTGCCCAATTACGCTATCGCCTATATATCCCGAGTGAGTTGTTGAATTCCGCATCACAATGCTATTTTTAATTTCCATGTTTGCGCCAACAACCGCATTTCCCCCTATGTCCACTCCGCCTCTTAAAACGGCGTTATTGCCAATGAAAGCATTTTCCCCAATGTAGCACGGTCCTTTTATAACAACGTTTTCCATTATGGAAACCCCATCGCCTATAAAGACCTCGCCGGCCAATTCAGCGCTTTTTGCTACAGATGAATTTTTGCCTACAAATTTTTCGACATTTTTTAAGAGGTAATTTTTGACATCCAGCAAATCCCACGGATATTTTAAAGTAATCAAATCATCTTTTGTTTCAACAAAAGTAACCATATTCTTTTTACAATATGCTGTAATTGCTTTTTCCAACTGATAGTGTTCCGGAGGCGTATTTTTGAGTATTTTCAAGAAATCACAAGACAAAAGATAAATTCCAACCACGCACAAATTGGAAGGTTCTGTTCCTTTAGCTGGTTTTTCTGTAATTCCTAAAACTTGATTTTTTTCAAATTTCAAAACACCATGTATCTGTGTATTTTCTTTTTGCTTTACCAAAATAACAGCCTTTGATCTATTCGCTAACTTGCTCCTCGAAAGAGAATTAGCGAATCTATAAGCGTCAATTCTGTGAGCATTCAGTAATAAAAAATTTTCTTTTATTTTTTGTTCTGCCAAAAGCAAAGCGTTGCCGGCGCCCAAAGGCTCGGACTGAACAACATAATCTATCGATACTCCAAAATTTTTACCGTCCCCAAAGTATCCCTTAATTACGTTATCCTTGCCAACTATTAGCACTATCTTTTTTATATTTTCTTTTTTCAGCCCTTTAATGGTGTGCTCCAGAATGGGCTTACCCAAAACCCTTACCATTGATTTGTGGACGCTATTGAAAGGATGAAACCTTGATGATTCTCCCGCTGCCAAAATAATTGCTTGCATAATTTATCTCGCTTCAACTAACTTTCTTTATATCTGCTCCCAAACTCTTAAGTCTTTCTTCGAATTTTTCATATCCCCTGTCTAAGTGCTCTGCCCCAAAAATAACGCTTTCTCCCTTTGCTACTAATCCTGCCAATACGAGAGTTGCCCCTGCTCTCAAATCGGATATTTCAACAACGCCGTTATGTAATTTTGAAGGACCGGATATTTTTATTGCGTGAAAATAATCCAGATTCCGATCCTTAAGGTTAAAATTATAGACTCTTTCAGGATTCTTGACATCGGGATTGAAGAATGAAATATTAGCTCCCATTTTTTTAAGCTCCTTTACATAGCCAAAACGGCTTTCGTAAACTGTTTCGTGTATCAAAGACACGCCTTTTGCCTGCGTCATAAGAACAGCCCATGGACCTTGCCAATCTGTCATAAATCCAGGGTAATTTGACGTCTCAACATCAACGCCCGCCAACTCTCCTTTGTGGAAAAATCTTATTCCGTCCCTGCTCCTCGTTACTCCTCCTCCGACCAACTCAAGTCTTTGAATAAACGGCGAAAGATCAACATTCTGCGCACCTTTAATAAGCACATCTCCTTTTGTAATAACCGCTGCTATTGCCAAAGTAACAATTTCATTTCTGTCCGGCCCTATTGCAAATTCGGTTCCCATTAGCCTATCCACTCCATGTATGACAACTGTTCTTTCCTCTGTTCTTAGGATTTTAGCTCCCATCTGATTCAGGAGATTGATAAGCTCATCAACTTCAGGCTCTGCAGCAGCATTTTCCAATATTGTTTTCGTATCCTTCAGAAGTACCGCAACCATAATCAATGTTTCCGTACCCGTATGCGTGCTTTTTTCAAATTTATAGCATATTTCTTTTCTCCTTGAATTATCATTTCTTTTAAGGTAAAAAAAACCATCATTTCTTTTATACGAAACCGAATAGCCCATTTTTTCAAGACCCTTTATTGTTCTGTCTATTGGCCTTGCGCCTATTCTGCATCCGCCGGGATTTGGAATAACTGCTTTTCCCACACGAGCTAATAACGGAGATAGAAACATAGCTGAAGTTCTTATTTTTGCAGCATCAATCAATGAAATTCTCTCCTTTTTAAATTGCTTCATACGGATACGCACAGCATGATCCGCAATTTCTGCTTTTCCGCCTAATTCTCTTATTATCGCGATCATCACCATAAAATCAGAGATAAGAGGAACATTTTTTATAATCACTTCTTCGTCTGTCAGACATGCAGCAACCAAAGCTTTTAGAGCAACGTTTTTTGCCCCTGAAACCCCAATTGTGCCCACCAGCTTCTTCTCCCCGCTTACCATTATCTTTCCCATAATTCTTAGTTCCTAACCCTTAATCCTTCGCTTATCTTATAAACATCCCCTGCGCCCATGGTAATAATTACAGTATTGCTCCCAAAGACTTGATTATTTACGTATTTTATCACATCGGGAAGCGCAGGCAAAAATATAGCCTCTTTTCCTCTTGTTTTTATTTTTTCTGTCAAATTTTGCATTGAAACTGTCAAGTCAGGCTTTTCCCTTAGGGAGGAGTAAATATTGGTTAAAATTACAGCATTAACCTCATCAAATGCGGTAATAAATTGTTCGAACAATGATTTTGTTCTGGAATATGTATGCGGCTGGAAAATACAGACTATTCTTGATCTTGGAAACTTTTCCCTAAAGGCTTTCAAAGTTTTTTTAATTTCGGTTGGATGATGAGCATAATCATCAAAGACTAATGCTCCCGAACTCAATGTTCCAACAAATTCCGATCTTCTTTTTGATCCTTTAAATCCCACTAATCCGTTTTTAATCTGCTCTCTTGACAAGCCAACTTCCAAGCCAACGATAAAAGCAGCTGTTGCGTTTAATCGATTGTGTTCTCCAAGAACAGAAAGTTCAACACCTTTTAAGACATCGCTTACAACATAATCATTCTGCATTGCAGAACCATAAGTAATTTTTCTGCCTTTAAATTCGGAAAGTAGTTTTTTTACTTGAGGATCGTCTCCGCACGTAATCAAAATTCCGTCATGAGGCAGCTGATTGGCAAAAGCAAGAAATTTTTCCCGCGTGTCATCCAAAGAACTATAAGCATCGGGGTGGTCAAACTCTATATTCGTAATGACTGCAATTTTAGGATGCTGCCACATATGTTTTATAGTTTTGTCGTATACAGGCTCTGTCATGTATTCATCCGCTTCCGCTACGAAATAAACGCCTTTTCCGTAATGTCCGGGCGCTCCAAGAGAAGCAGCGTTTGCAGTACCCATCAAAAAAGAAGGATCTTCTTCGCTTATCTTTAAAATTGTGGCAATCATGGCAGTAGTCGTTGTTTTTCCATGGGTTCCGGTTACAGAAATTCCCGTAAATTTTCTTCCAAAAATAGCTCCATCCATAAAAACCCCCACTGCTTCTCCTTGAGTCAAGACTTTAATATTTTTTCTTCTTGCCTCCAACACCTCAACGTTATTAAATCCTCCATGCGCCCCAGTTGCAATAATTAAATCAGGACTTTTTATGTGATCTTTTGAAAACCCAACAAGAGGAATAATTTCTGTTTTTTTTAATGCCTCATCTGTAATAAATTCATCTGAGATGTCTGATCCTGAAACTTCAATGCCTGCTTCTTTCGCGATAATGGCCAAAGGCGTCATGCCAACCCCTTTTATTCCGACAAAATGTATTGATTTGACTTTCATAAATGTTTATCGCTTATCGCTTTTCGCACAACGCCATATTCGTCCCACGCAATTTCCCCATGCCCATAATTCATTGACTTCTCATGGGATTTCCCCGTAATAAGCACGATATCTCCCTTTTTTGCCATTTTAATTGCCGCTTCAATCGCTTTCTTTCTATCTGAAATTTTTAAAACTTTCTTTTTCCTTAATTCATGATTCACAATTCCTGATTCAATCTCTTCGTTAATTTGATCTATAGACTCCGAGCGAGGGTCTTCCGATGTCAAAATAATAATGTCTGAATATTCGGAAGAAATTTTACCCATCATTGGCCGTTTGCTGGCATCTCTTTGTCCTGCCGAACCAAATACGTGAATTAGTCTGCCTTTTATGCTCGGCTTAATCGCTCTTAAAACTTGTTCAAATGCGTTAGGAGTATGCGCAAAATCAATCATTACCGTAAAACTATTTTTATAAACTACATCTCCTCTCCCAAGAGGAGGCTTAAAAGTTTCTGTGCCTTTCCTAATATCTTCATCCGTTATTCCAAGCGCTTTGCAAGCAGAAATCGCAGCCAAAACATTGTACACATTAAACTCTCCAATCAGGCTTGTCTCAAATGGAAAATTTCCCGGAGTTATGTCTGCGCCTTTCATTCCATAAGTTCTCAATTTTGAATTTTGAATTTTGAATTTTGAATTAAACAAAACGTATGACTTATCGTCTCTGTTCGTGATTGCAGCTTTACTCATTTTAAAAAGTTTTGCTTTTGTTTTGACGTAATTTTCGTAGGTTTTGTGATAATCCAAGTGCTCATGCGTAACATTGGTCAAGACTCCAACTTCATACTTAATTCCAAAAACCCTATGCTGGTCTAACGCATGCGAAGTAGTTTCTAAAACCAGAAACTGCGCTCCCGATCTTACTGCTTTTTTAATAAATTTTTGGACAGCAAAAGATGAAGGGGTGGTAACATGAAAACCAACATCGTAATCTTTTCCGCCAATCATTGCCCCGACAGAAGTAACCATAGACGCATTAAATCCGGCTGAATTTAAAATGTGATAAATTAAGCTAGTTGTAGTTGTTTTCCCATCCGTTCCTGTAACGCCTATGATTGTTAGTTTTCTTGAAGGGAATCTAAACCAAATATTTGAGATTATCGCAACCCCCAGATGATAAACATTCTTCGTTCTCTGCCACACAACTATATATTATACGCTTTCTTATCGTTATTCTCCAGTTATTCGTTGGGAGGAACACCGTAGTAGGAAAGAAGGTCTTTTGCAATATCGAAAAATAAAGGAGCTGCGGTTTCTGCTGCGTAAATCGAAGTTGTTGGTTTGTTCAAGATTACAAGCATTATGAATTTGGGCTTTTCTGCCGGCGCGTAACCTATAAATGAAGTTATCGTATTTGTCGGATCATAATGTCCGGCAACAGGAATCGATGCTGTACCTGTTTTACCCGCAATCCTATAACCTTTAAGCCTCGCCCATTGAGCCTCTCCTTTCTCAAGCATTTACCAAAATTTCCGTCATGACTTTCGCTGTTTTACTCGTTACAGGAGTCCCTTTAATTTTTACAGGTATTTTGGACACTTCTCTATTCTCATTTTCAAAAGCAGACACAACATGAGGCTCTAATATTTTCCCGTTATTTGCAAGAGCCGAAAAAGCAGTTAATAGCTCTATCGGGGTAACAGAAACTCCCTGTCCAAAACCGGTAGTTGCCAAATCAACAGGATACCAGGTGTTTTTGGACTTAAGAGGCGGAGCAATTTCTCCTTGCAAGTCAATACCCGTAGCATTACCTATTCCAAAACGAGTAAGGTATGAAATCATCCTGTCTACTCCGAGTTTTTGCGCAACATATACCATTCCCGTATTATCCGAATGCTGGATGACCTCAATCATATTTGTATCTTTATAATATTTGTCATTCCATGTATGCAAACTATAATCTCCAATAATTATCGGTCTGCCGCAAATATTGCATTTGGTTTGCGGTGTAATAAGACCTGCGTCCAAGGCAGAAGCCATTATAATAGGCTTGAGAGTTGAACCCGGCTCATAGGCATCAACAATGAATGGATTCTTATACAAGCTTTGGTCATACTCCCAATATTTTTCAGGAGCAAAGGAGGGTAAAGAAACCATTGCGAGAATATTTCCCGTTGCCGGCTCCATAATCCCAATCATTCCGCCTAACGCCCCGTATTTTTCTATTCCTTCTTTTAGTTTTTTCTCCGCTAAAAACTGTATTGACCTATCTACGCTTAAAACCAAATTGTTTCCATTTGATCCGCTTAAGTTTTCTCTCCTCTTGGACAAAATGGGCCTTCCCAGGGCATCGTGCAATTCTACAACATGTCCTTCCTTACCCCTTAAAAGCCTGTCGTAATATCCTTCAATTCCAACGCTACCCCTACTCTCTCCTTCTTCATTTTTTCCAACAAAACCTATTAAATGCGCAGCTGTGGATGCTTCCGGATAAAGACGCGTAAACCGTTCTTCAAATCCCATGCCGGGAAGATTCATTTTCTCTATTTCTTCCTTTGTAAAAGCATCTATTCCAGACTTTACAGGAACCCACAATTTATTAGATGAGAGCAAGGAACTTACAGAAGCAATATCTATATCAAGAAGAGATGAAAGCAAGCTGATTGTTTTGTTTTTATTTTTTACTTCTGCTGGATTGGCAAACAAAAGGTAAGATATTTTATTTGTTACTATCGGAAATCCGTCGGATGTTTTTATTTCTCCTCTTTTTGGCAAAATTTTTAAAACTCCGCTATACTGCAACTTGGCCAATTCGGAAAGCATTTCCGCCTTAACAACTTGCCAATAGAATAAACGGCCTATCACGCAAACGAAAAATATTATAAAGATTGCAAAAACGAAGGGATAACGCCATTTCATCGTTTAACAGCCAGCGATACTGATGTTTTAAGAACCATTAATGGAGAATCTTCCTTAACAAAGCCCAACTCTACTGCTTTGTTCGCTATATAAGTAAGAGAAGAGAAGGTTAGGAGTTTTTCGGACAGAATAGCGTTTTGTGTTTCATAGTAATCTACTTTATCTTCAAGTTTACCTACAAATACGCCTGACGTTGACAGCCTATTGTAGGCTACTGATTTAACAACAGAAAGAACAATGGTTAAACCTATTAAAAATAGTATTAATAAATACGGCTTTTTCATAAGTATGACTTAAGCCTTCTCAAAAATTCTCAATTTAGCGCTTCTTGCCCTGTTATTTGCCGCTAATTCGTAAGCGCTTGGAACAATTGGTTTTTCCGTAACAATTTTTCCCATTTTTCTACTCTCAAATTCCAAAAATTTTCTTTTAACAATCCTGTCTTCCAATGAATGAAATGAAATGACGCATAATCTTCCGTTCTCTTCCAAGAGCTCCACAGCTTTTGGTAAAGCTTCCATAATTGCATTTAACTCATCGTTTACCGCAATTCTCAACGCCTGAAAGACTTTCTTACTTTGCCCTGCTATTGAGAAAGCTATTTTAGCCAAATCCGTTGTCGTTTCAATAGGCTTCACGCTACGGGCCCTGACAATAGCGTTACTAATGGCCCAAGCATGAGTCTCTTCACCAAATTTAGTAAATATCTCACAAAGCTCTCCTTTCGTTAATATCTTTATTAAATCAAGGGCCCTAACTCCCAGCTTCTGATCCATTCGCATATCCAGCGGGCCCTCACTCTGGAAACTGAATCCGCGCGCAGATTCATCTATTTGATGACCGGACACACCAAGGTCAAAAATTATTCCAGCCACTTTATCAAAGTTATTTAAACGTGCAATTTTATCTATATCTCTAAAATTTACTCTGGCTAAAGTCAAATTCCCTTCCTCAACATTCAACCTTCTACTTTCTACCTTCCATCTTCCGTTTACAAATCCAATCGCATCCTCATCAACATCTATTCCCAAAACAATTCCTCCCAATCTCAAAATTCCAACCCCATGTCCTCCTCCCCCAAGCGTTGCGTCAATATACTTATTGCCTTTTTTAACTCTCAATCCCTCTATTATTTCTTTTAAAAGTACAGGCTTATGATAATCACTCATGCTTTATCTTTTGTTCTTTATTAATCAGCTTATCTGAAATCTTATCAATGTTTTTTTCAAGATCAAGTCTGTATGCTTCCCAATTTTCTTTGTCCCACATCTCAACGTATCGCGACAATCCTAAGAATACAACTTCTGTTTTAATTTTTGCAAAACGTCGCAAGTAGTCAGGTATAATAAACCTTCCCTTAGAATCAAGCTCGACGAATGTTGCCCCTCCAAGAAGGTAACGTTGAGTCTCACGGGCAGGTTTCTCAATAAACGGTCTGCCTTCTGTTCCTTCCAAAAGAGCCTTCCATCCTTCTTCCGATACGACAATGAGTGAATTTTCATATCCCAAAGTTACAATTAGTTTACTGCCAACAATTTCTCTTAATTTTTTGGGGAAAGCCACTCTGCTTTTTTCTCCGACTTTCCCCTCGTATTGTCCAAGTAACATATCCTGCCCACCTTTTCCCACTTTATCCCACTTATTATCATTTTGAGCCATTTTAAGCCTGATGTCAAGAGGAAAATGACCATAATAGCGTACTGTAAAACAAAAAAACGCAAGATGTAGTTGTTAGAAGTTAAATCTCGAGGGATTTTTCTACTTGAGACGTTGTTCCGTCTGTTTTTACAACTTTTAGAATTAATTTTATATTAGAGATATCCTGATCATAATGACAAACATCCGAGCAGGTACCAAGATCTATCTCTCTTTTCACCATCTGGCCTAACTGCTCTGCATCAATGGTTCCGTTAACTCCCCTGTCAATATTTCCTTTTGAGGTATAGGATAACTCGTAATCTATTCCCGATATGTCTTTTGTATTGATAATTTCAAAAATCACTTTTTTCTTATCTGCGGTTTGCGTTAAGCTTAAACCTATTGCTTCGGGCTTAATTATGGACACCTTCTCCTCGCTGGGCGCTTGTTCGGCTTGAACAGGAACTGGTTTTTTATTGGATGAGATAATAAAAATTCCCCCGCCGATCAAAATAATTACGGCAATCGCTAAAAATGCAATTAATTTCTTATTCTTCATTAGCTACTTTAATTCTATCAATCTGGAGGTATTTGTCAATAGAAGATTCTTATTTTGATCCATAAGTTTTTGGACCAATTATGGGGTTTTCCCTCGTTATTTGAATATCTTGCGTTCTGACTAAGCTAAGAAACTGAGATCCTAAATCAGTAAGCTGCTTTGGATCTATGTTATTTTCTTCACACAAAGCTTTAATCTCAGATCGAATCTCTTTGAGTCTTGACTCAGTGCACTCTCTCCTAGGATTAAGCACTTCGTTGTGCATTATCAAAACAGTCTGAATACAGCTACCCTTTCTTGTCAAATGCACAGTGCCCTGCAATTCAAATACATCCTCTGGCCTTAATCTTGTCTGCGCTTCATGTGTTTGCATCTGACAATTTATCTAAACCAATTTCATGGTATACAAAAGCGAATTTTGTGTCAATACAGCAAATTATATCAAATTAATTTTTTGTGAATACTAGAAGCTATATCTTTTATTTTTATTCTTTCTTGCTTCATAGTGTCTCTATCACGAATAGTAACCGTACCATCTTCCAATGTTTGAAAATCAACAGTCACGCAAAATGGTGTACCAACTTCATCTTGGGCAAAGTATCTTTTTCCGATATTTCCCCTTCCATCATAAACTGTTGCAAAATTCTTTCTTAACTCCTGATAAATTGTTTTTGCCTTTTCAACAAGTTCCGGCTTATTTGCAAGAAGCGGAAAAACTGCTGCTTTGTATGGAGCGAGCTTGGGATGAAGCCTAAGTACAATTCTTTTTTCCTCTTCGCAATATGAATCAAGAAGAAATACCAGCATTGCGCGGCCTACACCAACAGATGGTTCTATAACATAAGGTAAATATCTTTTCTGTGTTACTTCATCAAAATACGAAAGGTCTTTTCCGGAATATTTTGAATGTTGGAATAAATCATAATCTCCCCTATTCGCAATCCCTTCAAGCTCTCCAAAATCCATAAATGGCCACTTGTACCAGATTTCCGAGGTTCCCTTTGAATAATGAGCCAGATCTTCTTTTGGTAAATCAATTATTTTTATATTTTCTTTTTTTATTCCTAAAGATAAATACCATTCTAATCTTTCTTTTTTCCAATACTCATGCCATTTTACACCTTCATCGGGTTTTACAAAAAACTCAAGCTCCATCATTTCAAACTCCCGAACTCTAAACAAAAAATTACCGGTTGTGATTTCATTTCTAAAACCCTTTCCGATTTGCGCGATTCCAAAGGGAATATTAATCCTTGTTGAGTCTAAAACGTTTTTGAAATTTATAAAAATTCCCTGCGCAGTTTCAGGACGAAGATAGGTTTTGTTTTCCTCATTATCAATCGGCCCGACATACGTTTTAAACATCAGATTAAATTGTTTTGTATCTGTCCATGAAGATTCCTTATGCTGCTGTCCATGGATTTTAATTTCTTCTTTATGATCGGCCCTAAACCTCTGATGACAAATCCTACACTCAACCAAAGGATCGGTAAAGGAGGTTATGTGGCCTGATGCTTCCCATACTTTAGTGCTATGTAGTACTGAAGAATCAAGGGGAACTATATCGTCGCGGGAACTCACAATGCTTTTCCACCATTCATCTTTTATATTATTAGCAAGCCGTACCCCCAAAGGACCTAAATCCCACGTGCCACTTAATCCTCCGTAGATTTCAGACCCTGGGAATATAAAACCCCGCCTTTTGCACAGAGCCGTAATCTTATCCATCAAATTCGAAGATGAATCCATTATCTAAATTATATCACAAAAAATTTTAAACAATTTTCCTTCAAATCATCCACCCTTCGGGTGGATTACATTGGCACATCTCCTTTTAATCATCTATTGCTAGGTGCTCTATTTGCTCAAGCTCTTTCATGTAGCCCACTTGATCCATAACAAACTGCCTATATTTCTCTTTCGATGAAAACATATCTAAAACTAGTTTTTTATCTGCAACATCATTGAAAGAATTTCCCACATATTCAGGATAGGATGACCACTGATAATCTTCCAACTGTTCCGGTTTTATCAAAAATGATGACACTGGATTTAAATGTATATATCTTGATACATGCATTAGCTGCTCGTCCGATTCGACTCTGACTGCCTTAAATGGACCTTGAAATAAAGAGCCAACCCGTTCATGCTTGGTATTAAAATACTTTGTATAGCTATTGGTAAAATTAGCTGCAAAAATTGAAACTCCATTTTCCCTTATCTGTTTGACTAAGAAATGGAAATGGTTAGGCATCAAACAATAGCAAAGAATCTCTACTAATTTTTGGTTTTCGCCATGGATTTTTTTAACGAACTCCATTCTTTCAGATTCGGGAAGCACCATAAACTTAGATAATTTAAGAGGTAAATTTGCAAACCTATAAAAATCAAGCGTTCTTATTCCCCTATCCAATTCCCTTTTATCTGTAAAAGTAGGTCTTTTCTCAACTCCACGATTAAAGATATGGTAAACTTCGCCGTTTGCAAAAATGCATTTCCTATTAGTAGGCATATCTAATTCTAGATTACAGAAAAAAAGGAGATGTGTCAAGCTAAACCACCCGAAGGGTGAATATGAACAATTTTTATTGACTATGGATTTTTATCGTAAAAATCCACTGCCGGCAAAGCTTTCGGACTTCAAAAGAGGAATGGAAAAAGCTAAAAAGATCGAAAATCAAATTAATTTAGTAGAAATTTATTGTTACTGTTTAATGCCCAATCATTTTCATTTCTTGTTAAGGCAAAACGCAGATGGTGGCATAACAAACTTCTTAAGAAAATTCGCAAATAGTTATACCAGATATTTTAATACAAAGTACGATCGCATTGGACCTCTTTTTCAGGGCACATTTAAGGCTAAACTTATTGAAAATGATGCATATTTATTGCAGGTATCAAAGTATATTCATCGAAACCCCTTAAAGTTAAGTAACTGCATGTTACGTTCTTACCCTTATTCCTCATACAGCTATTACTTATCTGAAGATAAACATCCTTTCTGTAATGCGGAATTTATTTTATCTTATTTTTCAAGAACTATTCCCAACTTAAGCTACCAATCATTCGTAGAAGAAACTGAAATTGAAAGTCCAGAAATTTATAGCCTGCTTATAGATCCTGACGAAGAAGAGTAAATTTTCTATGTTTTGCGTTCGTGCTCCCACATGGAATGTGGGAAACTAAATGTGGGAAACTACGAGAATAGCTATATAAACGCAATTCACTCATATCCTATACTGCGAAGGTAAGCTCCCACAACTCTTTCCCGCCTATAAATAAGTCCGTTGTGCGTCTTGAGAAGAAATATACCCGTATTGTAACGAGGGGGTAACTCTCTAACAAGGAATTTACCCGCAGCTATTGTGAAAGGAGCATCCTGATTCATGGTAAAAATTATTTTATCAGTAAAACTTCGCTTATGAATCTTATGCGCTAAAAATAACGCTTTTAGAGGGTTCTTTGGTCGCATTTTTAACGCATCAAAAAAAGACCCTTCCGCTCTACAAACATAATCAACAGGAACTATATGGTAATGTTGTCCTCGGATTTTTGTAACTCTATGTAGCTCAACTATTGTTCGCTCCAAGTCATCGATATGTTCTAAAGCATGAATAGATACTACTTTATCAAAAGTATCGTTTGCAAAGGGGAGATTTTCAGCATTTGCAATAGCTACTTTAGCATTTGGGCTCCTTAATTGCGCTGAATTTACTGCTTGCGGATCATTATCAACTCCATACACGTGTGGAGTGAATTGAGAAAGGTAGGAGAGAAATTCTCCATTTCCTACTCCAATTTCCAATACTTTATCGCTTGGTTTAATTTGCAAACGTCTATCAAACCTTTCGTAAATTGTTCTAGGAATTCTCCTACTTTGCGCTTCCGCATAAGATTTATCTCTTAGAATTTCCATAGTGGAAGTTTATCAAAAACATCTTTGGTTTACCACTATCAAGACAAAAAATATCCTCAAAAATGATTGACTTACTGAAGAAATCTGTACTAGACTTAAATAATGAAACAGAAGAATAAAAAACTCGAACAACTTAAATTTCTTTATCTTTTCGTTTTTGTTTTAGGAGGAATTATTATTGCCCCAACACACCTTTTCCCTCAGCCTTACTTTATGTACGCAAGGTTCCCCCATTATCTGGAAATGATGAAACCTTTTATGGGAATCTCATGGCCCCTCTCTTTTGAGATATATCATTACATACTTTTGCTGCTGGCAATTATTGGAAGTCTTAATGCTTTGGGAGTTATTTTTTATCCCAAATTTAACAAAGCCGTAATCGCATCTTCTTTAATTGGGTTATTCTTAATTTCAGCAATAGTTTTATTTTTCTTCCTTCAATTCATAAGCGTTAATGCTTTGACTGCTGTTATTTTTGGCCTTTATTCTTTGCTTCTTTTAATCGTAGATGCATTGACTTTTCAAACTTTTATTGCTGAGCAAAAAGAGGCATGACGCGGGCAGTCTTAAGATTTCTCTCTAACAGTCTTTCCATAACTGTTCGTGAATCTTGTGTCTGTAAAAGCTTTGCTTCAGACCAGAATCCAAGCTCCGATAAAAGATTTTTCTCAAAATTCCCAATAATACTTTTTAAATCAGAGTATTTAGCAATATCTAAGAAAACAGATTTCAAAAGCAGGAACACACTCCTATTTTCCTGATTGTCCGGACACAAGCCATTTATTAACTCGCAGATATAATATGCATATCCAATCTTATGAAGATCGCTTTTGACCCCGGAGAAATCTTCAAGGGTTTGAGCTTGTGTAACTATAGGCATGAAAATTTTGGAACTCCCATAAAGAGTAAGCTGGGAAAGATTCAATAATTCAACGTGCGCAGATCTCCGGCTTGGTATACGCCTGACACCCGGGGCTTTAATTGATATTTTTCCAAACTCTTTACTTAATATTGTTAAAATCCTATCCGCCTCACCTAAATTTCTGCGTTTCAAAACAATTCCTTCTGTGTTATAAGTTCTCATTCTAATTATCAAAGCTTGATTTTTGTTTCCTTATCCGTTAAAAGCTTGAAATTGTCAACCTTGTTACTATTAACTTCTGTCGTATATTCATTCCCTGCAGTTCCTGGCTGTTTTTGAATAAGAAGAGGAAGATTGCCATCTTTAAGCTTAAATGGTAAAGTGTAAGAAACTGACAAAACTGCAGATCCCTTTGGTCTGACTGTTAAAAAACCTTCGAAAACTGTTTTTCCCAGCTCATCATACGAAATCATTTTCACTTCCGAACCCTTACTATTTATCAATTTACTTCCTAATGGCACATATATCCTAAACCAATCTCTCAAAACCGCGTTTATACAAAGGTTTCCGCGCTCCAGATTGCAATCAGACGGAGCGTGCGGATTTTTGTAATTCACGGTAATTTTTTTGGTTATGGTTTTGTCTGAAGACACTTCGTAATTTTGATTCACAGCTTCCTGCACAAATAAATTGGATTTTGCTCCTCCAAAATTTGCCTGATTAATATGCAAATAATCCCCTTCAAATGACCTTATTCTGCCTGCGGCATTCAGCGCCTCTATTCCGCCTTGGGCATCTTTATCGTAAATGTAGAACATAACGTGCTTCTGCTGTACTTGGGTCAGCATGTCCTGAAATAAAGGCCCCCAGTATAGTTTGGGCGATGACCTCAAGGCTTTATCCATAATAGCATACAAAAGTGTTCCGATAAGATCTTTTCTCTGGGCTTGAACGGCAGCAAGCGTAGTTACCTTCAGATCGACACTTTTGGGCGTTGAGATAAGACGCTCCAACTCGTAAATAACTTGAGGACAATCACAGCGCGGATCGGTTTTGCTTGTAAATTTCACTCCTCCGGCATACACTTCATCATCCAGAATTTTAATTGTCGAAACCAAAACATTCGTATCCAAAGCAATAATTCCGTCTACATTTGTAAAACCCGACGCTTTTTTATAAAGATCATTAAACGCTTCCATGGAAGTTATGAAATCAGGAGAAAGATTTGAGTCTCTTAAATGCAAAACAGGAACATTTGGCAGGTATTTCAGAATTGGCGCAGGCGCCTTAGACTTACCAAAAATACCATTGTCCAACGCATAGATATCGCCTGAGCTATCTACATGAATAATTCCCTTTTCTATCCTAAAAACAGCGTACGCTGTTATAAAACCGCCTGTCGGACGAAGCTCCTTATCGTTTTGAAACAGCACCATGTATTTCCTGTCTTTAGGGTCGCCCAAAAGTGAAGGCAAAATTTTAATAAGAGGTCTTGCGTCGTTAACGAATGTAACACCTTCATCCACCAAAGTTCTTGCCTGAAGCAATCCTTTCTTAATTTTTGCAAAAGGATAATGACTTGGATTGACAGCATCTATTTCACGTCTTGCGCCTTCCATTTGCACGGCAATATCATCAATATGGGGAGTAATTTTACCCATGGTTGTAACTGCTGTTTGTATGCGCTGCGAAGCTGTACCCATAACAAAACTTCCCTTTTTTCCCTTAAGCCCCAAAACATCCGCATAAGGCTCTATGGAATCAATTAAAACTCTTGCAGCAGAAATTCCATAAAATCCTGCTTTTGTTAAATGCTGTACGTCGCCATAGTAAATATTTGCAATTGGAACAAACTTAAGATAACCCATTGCGTCCAGGCTTTTTTGAGTTCTAGTCAAGGTTTCCTTAGTTTTATCAAGCTCTATAGATGCCAATTCAATATTCTGTTTTTTTAAGGCATCTACTGTTATCTTGACCTGTGCAAAAGTGGCTTTGGCATCGGAATAGGCTTTTTGCACCGGAGACACAAGAATTAAGCCAAAGCCAAGCATTGCGAACACCAGAACCGCAAGGGTAATTAATGTTTTTTTGGGAAGAACCCTGTCTTTTTTCCCGGAAGAAGACGAAGTCTTATTGTCTAAATCGATTTTACTAAAACCTTCCATCTATTTATCATAAGCAAAAAGTCTAACCCATGTCAAATACTACAATGCGCCTTTGCCCGTGATCATGGCCCAGGGAGTTTTGGCAATAATCCAAAGATCGTACAGTATTGATCTTTTTTTAACATAGGACGCATCCATTTGAATGCGTTTGTCAAAATTAATTTCAGATCTGCCTGAAACTTGCCAAAATCCCGTAACCCCCGGCTTTATAGAAAGCACAATTTTCACAGAGTCTATTGTATGGGGATATTTTTTCTGTTGGTTTTTAAGCTCATCCGGATAATAAGCTCTGGGACCAACCAAACTCATTTCTCCTTTCAAAATATTTACAGCTTGGGGAATTTCATCCAAAGAATGCTTGCGTATGAAACGGCCAACTATGGTAATGCGCGGGTCATTCTTAAGCTTGTAGCTCCCCTTCTTGTAAACGTCATAAAGCATTGAATATTCTGGGCTTTCGCGCAGCATTTCATGGGCATTTTCAACCATGGATCTAAATTTATACATTTTGAAGAGTTTGCCGTTTTTACCAACTCGTCTTGGTGTGTCCGCCAAAATAGGGCCTCTGGAGTTAAGCTTTATCGCCACTACTATAATTAGAATAACCGGAGAAAAAAAAGTAAGTATCAGAATGGAAAAAATTATATCCATTGCTCTTTTTACAAATCTGTAATAAAGACTTTTTTTTATCTCTGTAACTTCTGTGTCAAACATACATTACGTAAGGTGTTCGTGCGGAGTCCCTTCCAACTTCTCAACAAGTTTTTTTATTTTAGGAACGGAGTTTTTATTGCAAACCAAAAGTACGTCGTCCGTATTTATCACAAGCATTTTTTCAAGATCAATTCCCACAACCAACTGATCCGTATAATTGAAAACAAGATTATCGGACGAATCATTAACAAGAACTTTTCCTTTTGTAACATTTTCATCCGACTCCCTCTCCAATGCTTCTTTCAACGCTTCCCAGGCTCCCACATCGCTCCATCCCAAATCTGCTGCAATAACAGATACATGTTTTGCGTCTATTTTTTCCAGAATCGCATTATCAAAGCTTATTTTTTCAAGCGCCGGATATACTGTCTCCAAAGTTTTCTCATCTTTTATTTTCATTATTCCTTTGTGTAAATCCGGAGCGAATTTTTCAAACTGAGACAATATAAATTTTGGAGTCGTAACAAAATACCCGGGATTCCAGGCGAAATTATCTGTTTTCAGAAATTGCTCTGCCTGCTCAAGCGTAGGCCGATAAATTAATTTTTTGAATTCAAAAAATCTTGTACCTCTTACCTCGCCCACCTCCCGGCCAAATTCTATCCAACCCAAGTTTTGATTGGCAAAGCGGGCGCGCTGACCAATAAGAATAAGAGAATTGTTGTTTTTCTTAACTAAATCCTCTGCGAAATGCAAAACCTCCCTGAATCTTCTTTCTTTTTTAACGAAATGGTCGCTCCATAAAATCGCAACAGGAGAATTCGGATGATCTTTTCCTACGATAGACATCGCCATACCAACAGCGGGACCCACATCTCTTACAGCCGGTTCAAAAATAAAGTTTTTGGCTGGAATTTTTGGGAGCTGCCGCTTAACAACTTCCTCGTATTTTTTCCCTGTTGCGATATATATATCTTCAGACGCAAAATCAGGATTGAGCCTATCCACCGCTAACTGCAACGTAGATTTATCGCCCAAAATCTTCCCGAACTGTTTAGGACTATTTTTCCGAGATAAAGGCCAAAGTCTTGTTCCCACTCCCCCTGCAAAAATAACAATCTTCATAAATTTTTTCTCTCCTCGGTGTCATTCTGAACTTGTTTCAGAATCTCGTTCCTAAACTTTTCAAATCTAAATCTTTGCGTATTCTCAATACAATCTTTTGCGCCAAATTTCATATGCTTAAATTGCCTTACTGCTTTTTCCAAACTTTCAATGGTTTGTTTGTCGAAAAAAAGTCCTGTTTTCCCATCAATAATTGTCTCCAACGCTCCTCCGCTCCGGAAAGCAATGACCGGCTTGCCAAAGCTTTGGGCTTCCAAAATTGTTAAGCCAAAATCTTCAATGCCTGGAAAAATTAAAGCGCGACATTCACTATAATACCTTACCAGCTCGCGGTCAGTCAAGCTGCCCAAAAACTCAATATTATTTTTCGCCATATTTTTCAACCTTCTCATTTCTGAACCAACGCCTACAATTTTTAATAAAAAATCAAGTTTGTTAAAAACTTTTATTGCCAAATCTATTTTCTTGTAAGGCACCAAACGCGATACTATAAGAAAATAGCGAGGCAATCCGTTTTCAGATGAACTAAAATTCGGCAGGTTTCCTGATTGGAGCCGAATTTTACTTAGCGAGGCAGAATTTAATGATTGGTTTTGAGGATTTTGCAGCCGAGCGTCATCTGAAACGCGTGGTTGCCGAGCAAATTTGCCAAACTCTAATGGCGGATAAACTACTTCCGATTCTCTTCCGTAATATTTGCTAATTCGAGACTGCACTTCTTTTGAAATCGCAATAAATTTATCCGGACGGTTTGCTGCAATTTTGTCCCAAAATCTTAAATACCAAACAGCAGGTTTTGACAAAAATCTTAAAACAGAATTTTTGAAATACTCATCGTATCCGCTCCATAAATAACGAGTGGGGGTTAAACAATAGCAGATGTGTTTTGTTTTTGGTTTTGTAATTATCCCTTTTGCCGCCTCGCTTGTTACCGAGACTACAAGATCATACTCGTCAAACGAAAAGGTTTCGAATGCAAGAGGCATTAAAACGGCAAATAGTTCGTGGTTCGTGGCAAGTGGTAGTCTTTGCAAAAACGAAGTTTTAACGTTAAATACGTTGGCCCAAGGCGCTTTCTTTTTATCGTAAACTGAAGTATAAAGCGGAGCATCCGGAAATATCCTATGTAAAGCTAATAAAACCCTCTCCGCCCCTCCCCACTTATTCACCCTGTCATACACCAACGCAACTCTCATTGATATTGAAATTATACCAAGAAATTAGCTATACCGTTAAATAATGAACATTACTTATTCTATTCTACACGGATTTAGTCAAATCTTCTTTCAAGAAATAACGTTGCGTAGCTTGACACCTGAATTGCGTAGCTTGACACATGGAAGGTGAAAACATATTGACACCTAAGGGCTGGTCACTACTTGTTCGTAGACTGAGAGGGTTTGCTTGGCCATTTTGCGCCAGGAGAAAAGTTTCGCCCTTTCCAAACCCTCTTCTTTTTTCCTGCTTTGATGATTTAAATCATTAAAGCAAACTTCCCTTATCTTTTGTGCAATATTTTTAACATCGTAAGGATTAAAGTATATGGCTGAATCACCGCAAACTTCTTTAAGAGCTGGGATATCTGACGCTAAAACCAAACATTTATTCACCATTGCCTCAAGCGCCGGTAAACCAAAACCTTCCATCAAGGAAGGCATTATTAATGCTAATGCGTTTTTGTACAAGTCCGCCAATTCTCCATCGCTAACATTTTGCAGAAAAATTACTTTTTCGGAAAGATTCATACTTGCGACTTTCTTTTTTAATCGTTTATAAAAATAGTCCTCCTTGCCAACAAGAACAAGTTTCGTGTCATTCTGACGAAGGTCAGAATCTCGATTCAATTGAGATCCTGAAATAGATTCAGGATGACAAAAAAAATAGAATGCCTCTAAAAGTCTTTCAAGATTCTTATGCGGATACGCATTCCCCACATATAAAAAAAACTTTTCTGCAGAAAAATTTTTTAATTTCCAATTTCCAATTTCCAATTTCCAATTTTTTAATTCGCTCGCTCCTTCGTGGGTTACGATAACCTTATTACTACTGACTCCCAAGTGATCTACGATTTCCTCTTTTGTTGCATTTGAAACTGCGATGATTTTCTTTGCTTTTCTTGCCGCCCGGCTCATGACGAATTTATAGCCCAACAATTTTAAATTATAAATAGGAAACGGCAAAGTCGATGCTTGTCCCGAAGGAAAATGATTAATAATCAAATCATGAATTGTAATAACAAACGGAAGATTATAAAAAACCGGAACAGATTGATAAGGGAAATGCATTAGGTCTAAATTTTCCCTGTTTAAAATTTGCGGAAACTTTAATTGCTCTTCAAGCGTATGCCATCTGACGTCAGCAGGACGTAATTTCCAATTTCCTCGCCTCGCGGCGAAGCGGGCAATTTCCAATTTCCAATTTTTTTTGATATTTTCGTAATCTTTGCTTAGGATAAATAAAACATACTCATTCTTCTTGTCAATTTCTTGCAAGTTTAAAACAAGATTTCTGGTGTATCTGCCAATCCCTGTTTCGTCCCACAGCCTACAATCAATTCCAATCCTCATATTTTTTCCCTAGTTGAAATTCCTGCATTAACCAACCAATTAATGATCCAGGGATATTTTCCAACGTAGTGTTTTTTATAAAAAATTCTCATTGCTTCAAATCGCCATTTCATTGCTGTTCTTTTCGTCTCAATGCTTGCAGTTGTAATTTCTTTTGAAACAGATTTTATTCCTCCGGATACACCCTTGTAATGTGTAATCGAAACTATCGGAACATAATAAATTTTCCAGCCTTTTCGTTTTAATTGATAACAAAAATCTATATCTTCTCCGTAAAAAAAATAATCCTCATCCCACCATTTTGCTTCTTCTCCCGCCCCCCTTCGAACCAACATAAACGCTCCGGCCAACACGTCGATCTCATGAATTTTACTTAAATCCAAAAAGCCAAGGGAGTAACCTGCAAACAGCTTACTTTTTGGAAATATTCTTTCAAGTCCTGAAAAATGGGCGAAAGCATTCCATGGAGTCGGGAAACCCCTATGACTCGCATCGTCTATCTTTTTATTTGGCATTATAAGTTTGCAGGTAGATGCCCCTGCATCTTTATGAGAATCCATAAAATTAATCATCTCTTCAATTGTCTGTCTTTGCATAACAGTATCGGGATTCAAAAATAAAATATATTTGCTTTTCTGACAAATTTTAACTCCCTGATTATTCGCCTTCGAAAATCCAAAATTTTCCTTATTCGCAATTAACTTAACTTTAGAAAATTCTTCTCTAACCATCTGCGCAGAATTATCAGAAGAATTATTGTCAACAACGATAATTTCGTAACTAATTTTATTTGAGACATTATTCACAACAGACGCAATACAGTTTTTTAAAAACTCTTTTCCGTTATAACTTACGATAATAATAGATAAATCAAGCATAAGGAATTATTGATTCATAAACTGAATTTAAATCATTGGAGATTTTTTTCCAATTAAATTTTTCTTCAACTAGTTTTCGGGCATTCACGGAAATACCGTTATAAAATTTTTCATCTTCCAATAGTCTTTTTATTTTCTCGACAAAATCTTTCGGGGTTTTCGCGATCACAATTTCATAATCTTCCTTGGCATTCATCGCATTTCCTAACGGTGTAGTTATAACGGGAACACCGGATGCCATTCCCTCTAAAATTTTATAGCTAGTTCCTCCTCCAACCCGAATTGGCGTAAGCACAATATCTGATCTTTGATAAATAGCCTCTGTTTCTTTTGGAGCTTGCTCGTCAAAAACAATGCTCTTGTCGTTTGTTAATTTTTTTATTTTGTCAGGGATACTTCTTCCCACCACCCATAATTTTATTCCTCTATCCGTCATTGAAGGAATAAATTCTGCCCTAAGTCTTGGCCAAATTTCTTTGATAATCCAATTAATCGCGTCCCTATTTTGCACCCATTTAAAGTCCCCTATAAACAAAATTCTCTTTTCTTTTCCGTCAGTTTTGAACTTTGAACTTTGCATTTTGAACTTTTTAACATCAACCCCATTCGAAACGATTGATGTATCCTGTTTTAATTTATCCATAATTTCCTTATCGCTTTGGGATACTGCCACAAGCCTTGTTGCCCTTTTCCATATTTTTTCCTCCCAATATTTAAGCTTTAACACGTCTATGTATAAAAGCGGCTTTAAAAGCAAAGGAGCATTATCAGCAAAACGCTTGTAAATTAAATACTCCACATTATGCTCAACCAAAACAATGGGAATATCTGTTTGTGGAATATTCTGCATTACGTAAGATGTTTCCGCATGAATTAAGTCAAACTGGTTTTCGTTAATCTCTCTTTTTATTTCTTTTTTCATTTCAAAACTTGTATGACCGGTTATCAAAAATGGAGAAAAAGATAATCCTGTTTTAAGAATATTTTTTACCGTCCACTGCTTATTGCGGGGCACGGCAATAACCTTTTTGCAAAACTTTTTAAGTTCGTTAATTTCAGCATCTCCCTGATAATCTCTTTTCTCGCAAATCAATGTTACCATATGCTTCCCGCTTAATTCTTTAAGCAGATTATACAAGCGAATATGTCCTCCGGACGTAAGAGGATAAGGCAGGTATGACGAAACTAGAAGAATATTCATTTTAATCTTTTTGCTGTGCCGCTATTCCTTCTGACGTTGGTTGAGTCATATCAAATATTATGTAATCGGCAGTTCTCGTTACCACTTTAAATAAATTCTCCAAACCAAGCTCATCCGGAGTCGGATCTGCAAAAACCATATAAGATGCACCTGCTTTTTTGTAATCCTTAAATGATCTATCAAAAACCGGCCAACCAGCTCTTTTTGTGTAATAAAGTAAAGTTGTATCGCCTCCGTATGGGGCTACTACTTTCGCATCTTTTGGCAAAAGCTTATCCGCAGCCATTCCTGCGTCGATTATATGAGGGTGCTGAATACTGTAGTAATCTCTAATCACAAACCAGCTAAAAGCAAACATAAAAACAAAAGCAGCTACAAGAGTCAGATATGTTACGAAACGGTTAAAGATTTCTTTCTTTTCCAGAATCAAATCCACTCCTTTGGCAAAAAATATTGCCAATGTGGGCACAATTAATATTTGATAATAATCGTGTTGAACATTTCCTGTAGCAAAAACGGTCATATATGCGACCGAGGCAATAATGAAAAAATAAAAGAACCAATTTTCTTTCTTATTTATTTTCCTTATTATCCCCAAAACTACAAAAGGCAACCCCCAATAACCTAAAATAAGTCGTCCTATTCTGTCGGCAAAAAGCCACTGAAAAAACGCTCCTTTGAATCTAATATGGTTTCCATTAAGCAGCCAATCATTACGAGCAATTCCGGAAAGAAAGTCAGGCTGATTCATCCATGAGCGCCAAAGAACCAACGGCGCAATTGATAGGATTAAAAATAAATATAATTGCCATTTTTTAAGCAGGTTAAAGCCTAAACGGTTCCAAGCCAGATACGCCATCGGCAGCATGAAAAAAATAGCATATGGCTTCAGCAACAATGCAACCGCAGTAAAAACTACCGAAATTAAAAACAGAAAGTAATTTTTAATTTTAGACTGCAACCTTGAACTTTCTTCGATCCACCGATCGAAGAAGTATGTTCCACCAAGAATCGCTGCTACCATCGACTGGTCAGGAAGAATACTTCGTCCGTAGTAGATGCTAAAAGGAATAAATGCGAAAAAGCCTGCAGCAATCAAGCCCGTACGGGAATTCGCGTACTTGGCTACCAATAGATAAATAAAAATAATGGATGCGAGCGAAGAAAATATGGTTACAAGTCTTCCCCATTCTTCCAAGGTATATTGGTCAAATAATTTAAACAGTCCGGCCTGAGCCGCATTGTACAAAGGGAACTCAACAAACCGATATCCTTGTGGGTTATCCTTGAGTGAAACCGCAATTGATAAATCTTCAAAATGCGGCCTTAATAAATCAAATCCATTTTTTGTAAAATATCTGGAAACTGCGGAAGTATCCGCCTGGCGCCAGCTCTGCCAATCCGCGACAGGCCAATCAAAATGATATAACCTGACCAGAAAGGCTCCTGCCAAAATCAAGAAAAGCAGAATATGTTTCTTCATTAATACTAATATTGTATCGCATTGTTTTACCTATTGCCACTTACCGCGAAGGATTTAGAAGGGTTACTTGTCCATCCTTAGATCGCACAACTTCATCTACGTTTCCGTCTTTATCGAATTTGAAAATGTGTGAATCTACGGATCCTTTTGCCTGATCAAATGCGCCATCTAAATCCGCCGACGTGTTTACGATGATATTTGGATTTTTGAAGGTAAACCAAACAGCATCTCTCAATCCAACCGACCAGACCCATGCTTCACCATATCTAATAGGCTGTCCAACAAAGTATAATTGCATTTTCTGCCTTATCCAAGAATCTTTTGAAAATCTTTCCAGCGAGATGAGGAAATTTTGAGATTGTCTTCCGGCAGACATCCAGTCAACCTGTATCTTTTGAAGAGCGAATAACTGAACCATAAGATAAACTACAGTAATTATGGAAACACTTGCCCAGCCAATATATTTATCGCTAATGCTCACTAGATAAATAGATGCTTTTTTAAGCAAGAGCGCCAGTAGGATTACAAAACCCACCGATGACAAATAGCTATACCGAGAGGCTATGTTACCTAACCCCAGGAAGGGCAGAAGTGCAACCAAAAAGAAGAGCAGTCCAAAAATAACAGCTTTCCTATCCTTTTCTTCTAGCTTTCTCAGAATTACCCTAAGTAAAATAATTGAGCCGATTATCCCCGCCAAAGAAAGAGGAATCGCAATCAGCAAGTGATCTCTTGAAAAACTCCTCAATCCTTCATAAAGAGAAAGAGATTGGGGGCCAAAAAGGTCAAGAAGTAGATATCCAATCACATTTCCTAAAATATTATAGGGGAGTTTGAAAATATTATAGCTATAATCTCCATTAAACCAATGACTTTGTGCGGTAAAACGCAAAACTAAATAGGGCAGGATTGGAAGCAACAGAATCAACGAAGCAGCGTTTCCGGAAAGCTTGCTTGGGTTATTTTTTTCTTTAAAAAAGAAATCATAAATAATTATCAGCAGGGGAACGACTACTCCGAGTTCATGAAAAAGTAAACTGAAGACTACAAAGACTAAAGAAATAATAAAATAAATTATTTTTCCTTTTTCCCGAAAATGAATAAAAGATAATAAACCGGCCAAAGCAAATAGCGCGTTGAAAAGAAAACCGGTTGTAGAAATCCAAAAAATATCTTCATGATGGCCGCTAAGAACTACAAACAGAACAACTGCTAAAATTGAAAGCGCATAGTCTTTCAATATCTTTCTAATAACCAAGAATAGTAATGCGCTGACGGCAAAATGAAGCAGAATTGAAACCAGATGGTAGGCAGTCTGATTGAGCCAAAAACCTGAGTACATTAATGAGAAATAAATTTTTGTTCCGGGGCGATAGAAGAACCCGTCGGCTTGCGTGAAATAATTAACTACATTACCACAGCAGTTCTGAGTCCATCTCAACCAGGTAAAATCATCGCCGACAAAGTAGTTGGATATCATTGGTGAAAACATTGAGAAAATGGCAGTAAAAATGTAAATAATGATTGCAAGAGGAGAAACTATTACTTTTTTAAATTCTTTCAGCAGGTCAATCTTGTCTTTTTCATGTAAATGTGCTGTTCCAATCGTTATTCCCATTAATAGCCAGTAGCTGAAGGCAACTTTTGACGCTTCAAAAACATCAATCAGAAATGCATTAAGCGTTAACCCAAAACTTCCTGCCAGAAAACCAAAAATAAAACTTCTGGTAACAACCGAGTCAACTTTTGGCAAGAGCTTTATTGCGTAAATTACCGCAACTATAAAGATTGAAGCAAAGGAAATTAATCCCAATAATCCAGACTCGCCTAAAATCCTCAAATAATTATTATCCACAGCCAGACTTACCGAACCGTAACCGCTGCCTATAAAAATATTTCTCATGAATGCTTTAAAAGTGTTTGGCCACTCACCCTGAAATCTGGTGGTAAAAGACAAATCGTAAGCTCTTGCCCTTTTTATCAAATAGTCGCCATAAACGATGCTTATTTCCTCTGATTCGACGCCTGCATGTGTAGTTAATTTTTGAGAGAAAAACGCATCCACTTTCTTAACAATCGGCGATAAAGGTAGATTCACATAACTTGTTCCCTGAGGCAGACTCTCTCCGGTCGAACTGTTGTTTGCCTCAACGACCAAAGGAGCGGTTGAAGGAATGAGTTCAAAAGGAAGGGTTGCCGAAACGGTTGCGCTTAAGGCTTTTGTGTCCGTATCCATGATCCTTCTAATAACTTTGTCCTTGAAATAAGAGGCGGGCACCTCCCTAACCTCACCGACCGCACCTCCGGTTTTGGCATTTACCAGAACATTCACTTCGGACAATGTGCTCTTGAACCGCTGCAGCAGGCTCGGAGAGAAAATAAAAAGCGCTGCCGTTAACGCCAGAAGAGAAAAAATGATTATTTTTTTCTTTTGAAGAATTAACAGAATAAGCATAGAGAGCAGGAGTGCGAAGAATGAAACCCTGGATACGGTCATAAACAATAGCGCAAATCCCAGAGCCGCGGCTACAAATAAAAATATTTTCATGAACAAGTTTTTAAATCCGAAAGCGATACTGGTAACAATAGGAATAATCAACACCAAATACGCTGCGAGATCATATTGTCCTGCAAATGTAGACGGCACTCTGGACAAATCGGATAGCCGTATCGGAATCCCTTTAGCAAATTCCTCATTCATTGTTAAAAATGCCGGAAATCCAAGATATTTTTGGCCGAAACCGTATCCTACGATCAAAAGAAGAATTATCGCCAAACTAATCGCGGCATAAGTTATTGATTTCTTATACCTGATACTCGAATAGGCAACGAAAAATAAAGAAATATATTCCAATCTTCTTAGGAAACTTAAAAAAGCTACGTTGGAGAACACATTTGCAATTGTCGGAAAAAGTATCAAAACGCCATGAAGAGTAGTAACTCCTCCTGCTATCCAAAATAATAATATTGGAATCGTCAATGGGGTTTTGAGACTTATTTTTTTAGTCAAAAGCAAAAAGATCCACGTAAGAAGAGCTGTCACTACGGCGAAATCCTCAAGCCTTATGTAAACCCAAGTGTGTTGCACATCGAGAAGCGGAATTTTGGGATAAAGCGGAATGAATGCCAACAGAAAAACTGTAAAAATGAACAGTAAATTATTTCCAATCCATTTGAAAATCTTCATAAATCGAAATTGATTGCTTTTTTATATCTGTTTTTTAAATCTGAATTTGAAGTTAAAAATCCTATCAAGATCAGAATTTCTGCCTTAGCAATAAGCAGTGTTTTGGCAATCAAATACTCAAGGCGGTTTTTATGCTTTGAATAAAAATGCAAAATACCCTTATAAACATTAATTATAGCAAATGTTCTATTGCTGCTTCCTAAAGATTTGTGCCTCAATGAAATGTTGGGGTAAAAATAAGTTAAAAAATCCAACTTTTTAGCTCTAAAGCAGATTTCCATATCTTCTACATACATAAAAAGGCTCTCGTCAAATCCGGATAATTTTTTGAAGATATCGCTTCTCACCATCATACACGCGCCGCTGACCCAATCTACTTTCTGGATTTTGTTAGGACTTGACCTTAAAAATCCGAATCGCTCCAAACCAAACAACATGATAATAAGACTAAGGAGATTGTAAAATTTGCCGGCTGATCTTTGGATCGACCCATCGCTATTTCTAAGTTTACCGCCCAAAATGGCGATCTTAGGATTTTTGTCTAAAAAGACTGCCATCTGTATAAATCCCTCATCTTCCACTTGAGTGTCCGAATTTAGAAAAAGAATATATTTTCCTTTCGCAGCTTTTGCGCCAATATTGCATCCTTTCGCAAACCCTAAATTCTCTTTATTTAAAATTAATTTTACGCTGAAATTTTTCAGGAAAAGACTGGAAATTGCCAATACTGAATCATCTACGGAATTATTGTCAACAACGATAATCTCAATTTCTTTTCTTTCAAGCTCTTTTTGATACTGTTTAACTACTGATTTTACACACTGAATAGTTAAGTCTTTTGTATTGTAGGAAAGGATAATAATTGATAAATCGACCATTTTTTTATCTGAACCATGCTGCGCGGCCAAGTCTGTAATTCAAATCTTTAATCGCTCTTTCGCCTATTTGTTTTGCCGGTACCCCACCGACAATTGCGCCTTCCTCAACATTTTTCGTAACTACCGCGCCTGCTCCAACTACCGCGCCTTTTTTTATCGTAACTCCTGGCAAAATAATGACTCGCGGTCCAACAAACACATAATCCCCAATCACAACAGGCGCGCAAACTGCATGAAAATCAGGACTTCTTACATCGTGCTGACAATTATAAATCATAACTTCCGATGCAATATCAACATGACTTCCGATAATAAGCTTATCTCTCCCATCCAACACAGCGCCTTCGCCAATAATCGAATCTTCCCCAATCTCAATATTCCAAGGATTATAAAACCTAATGCCCATATGAAGAGCTGATCCCGAACCTATTCTTACTCCGCCCACCCTATAAAATAATCTACGTAGCACATGATAAGGAACATATCCTGCAATATGCAGCAAAAACACCTCAAATTCCAAAATTACCGTATTTATTCTGCGCAAAACTTTTCCCATCATACTTAATGCACTATACTACTACTTAATACTTTCCAGCGCCCTAAGCGTTTCTCTTGCTGTTTTTTCCCAAGAAAATTTCCTAACCCGCTCGTACCCTTTTTTAATAAGTTTTTCTCGAAGTCCTTCATCTCTAATTATTAATTCTAGCTTTTTAGTAATGTCGTCTACACTAAGAGGATCAACGTACAAAGCCGCGTCTCCGCCCGCTTCCGGCAAACTTGAAACATTACTCGTGATGACCGGACATCCATATTGCATTGCTTCCAAAACAGGCAAGCCAAAACCCTCGTAAAGACTTGGCAAAATAAAACATAAAGCATTTTTGTAAAAAGAGGACAAATCTTCGTCCGTTACATTCTCTAAAAACTTTACCTTATTTTCAATATTGAACCTTTTCGGCGCTGACAAAATTTCTTCATATTGCCAACCTTTTTTACCAATAATAACAAGACTCATGTCATTCTGACGAAGGTCAGAATCTCGGCTTGATTGAGATCCTGAAACAAGTTCAGGATGACATGCGCGACTAAATGCCTCTATCAAACGAGCTATATTTTTTCTCGGCTGCAAAGTTCCCACAAACAATACGTATTCTCCGTTTATCCCGTACTTACCGCTCAATAATTTTGAATTTTGCATTTTAAATTTTGAATTTGTTTCGGACTTCAAATTTTGAATTTCGGATTTTATCCCCGGGTATGTTACTATAATTTTATCTTTTGAAACTCCGTACTCTTCAATTATATCATCTTTACTAGCTTGGCTTATCGTAAAGACTTTTTTAGCTTTTTTAACAGAAAATTTAGTCCAAATAGTCAATTGCTGCAAATCTGATTTCTTAAAAAGCTGTGGAAAACGAAGATAGGAAACGTCCAAGATGGAAATAACCGATTTTTTCGGAGAAAAAATCGGCAAATAGTGGGTGGGGGAGAAAAAAACATCAGGCTTTGAGCGTTTAAGTAAAAATTCCAAAGATAAACCAAACAAAGTCCACGCCTTACGAGGCTTGACTATGTTATAGCGCCATTTTTCAGATTCCTTCGGCAAGTCGGAGGTTGGACTTTGGGGAAGATAAATTATGTAATTATTTTTCTTATCCAATTTATTTAAATTCAATAAAAGCTCAAAGCAATACTCTCCGCTCCCAACTCTACTAGGCATTCCTGTTTTGGGATCGTATCCAAACCTTGGCACTACCGCTTCATAACCGTTTATTCCTATTGTCATAGCAATTTAGCAATTTAGCAATTTAGCAATTTAGCAATTTAGCAATTTTATATTCCCGGCAATATCACCTTTAATCGCTTGTTGTCAATTCCTAAAATCTCCATTGCATCTTTTTTCGTAGATTCCGAGATACAAAAAACTATATTCGATTCCCTTTTAACCCATTTTAGCTTACGTTTTTGAACCTCAACTATCTTTTTATCTGTTTCATTGGGATACTTATAAACAATCAAGTCATACAGAATAGTTGCTTTTTTCGCTTTTATTGTCGGGGGTTCTGTCCAATCCGAAGTTATAAAAACATCCACATCCCCTATTAACCGCTCAATCGGCACAATATGCAATCTGTTCCAAAGAATATTCAAAAAAAGTGGCGGAAATCTAAATCTTTTAATTTTGAAATTTTGCTTGCCCCGCAAAGCTTCAGCAAAATGGGGAATTGTTCTTCTTAGACTTGAGAAGAAAAGAATATATTCATTTGCTTCATCGACTGTCAATAACTCTTCAATCAAGGATTTTGCGTATTGAGCAACCCCTGTTCCTCCGTATGCAATCTGCGATATATCTATTCCTATTTTCACCCTCTAATTGTAGCAGATTTGACTATCTAAAACGAAAATTTTCAACTATTCCGCTTACTGTTCCGTGCTCCCCCAAATAACCCAAAATTAAATCTTTTGGTTTAAATGAAAGTTTTTTATAGCCTGATAAAACTTTAGTGGCTTTTTCCGCATCCTCTTTTTTGCTTAATCTCGTAATCGTTATGTGCGGCTGATACCTTGGGCCAATAAGCAATGCTCCAAAATGTTTAACATCGTATCTGTCTCCTTCACTTAAGCTACAGACATCAGCAAGTGAATCAGGAACAAGCCCCTCCCTTAAAGGATTTGCGAGCTCAACTACTTTTCTTTGAAGGTTTTGTAAAATTAAATTTTTCCTACAATTCCAAAACAAAAAAGTTTCATGAGAAACCGTTATTGCGTTAAGTTTTATTTCAAATAATTCCCGCTCCAAAGACAAGCTTCTTGCAACACTCCTTAGCTTATCCATATTCTTATTTGGATATCGTGCCTGATATACCGTTATGTGGGGAATTAAAGTATTCAAATTAAGGACAAACCTTGATTCAATTTCACTTGCAATTTTTTTGCTCATAGCAATTGCTTGACTTATTACTTCATCCGAAGGAAGAATCGCTATGTTAAGTGTTGTTGTCTGCATGTTTCTTAAAATTAAATAAGTAAAAAGCAATTGCCAGGAGAAAAAATCCCGCTGCGTACCAAGTCAAACGCTGTGCAGTGAAGAATATCCAAAAATAAAAGAGGGGAATTGACAACATAAGGAAGAAAATCCCACAGGCAACCATTAATTTCGGATTGCGCTTTAGTATTAGTAAAGCCAAAACAACAAAAAAAGCTATATCTTGTATCTTCATTTCTTATTATCTATAATGAATTATTGCATAAAAGCTCTTAAATGACAAAAACGCCGCTTCCTACCAATTTAGTTAAGCATACCAGCAAAAACCCAATCCAGAAATTTTTAATTAAAAACTTTTATTCTTCTTTAATTTCTTTAGCAAAACCCTTAAATTCGGAATCAATACTTGATGCCGGCTGCGGAGAAGGATTCACAATAGATAAGCTTTTTAAAAATGGTATTGGTAAAAAAATCGAAGGAATAGAATATGAGAAAGCTGCTATAGATTTTGGTAAAAAACTTTTTCCCCACTTAGTTATTAAACAAGGGAGCGTATATGATCTTCCCTATAAAGATAACTCTTTTGATTTAATAATCTGTACGGAAGTGCTCGAACATTTAGGAGAACCGGCAAGGGCAATCAAGGAAATGTTAAGGGTTTCCAAAAAATATTTGATTATAAGCGTTCCCAATGAACCATTTTTTATGCTTAGTAATTTTTTAAGGGGTAAAAATCTCTCAAGATTTGGAAATGATATAGGACATATTAACCACTGGAATCCTTTAAGTTTAAAAAAGTATTTAATTCAAAATAAAGTAAAAGTAAAAAAAATACGTCTTCCCTTTCCTTGGATAACTATACTAGGAGAAAAGTAGCATTCCTATAAATCTTCGCTGGAATATTTCAGAATAAAATCTTTTTGCTGTTTGGAAAATGTATTAATAATTAAATCCGACAGGAATCCCGTAAAGAATAATTGAAAACCGCTTATTACAAGAAGCATTCCGAAAAACAAAAGAGGCCTATTCCCAATAGTTTCGCCCAATATCCTAAGATAAGTAAGATATCCCAATATTGCAACGCCTAGTAAAAGCAAGAATGCACCTACAACTCCAAAAAAATGAAACGGTCTCTTGCTGTATTTGCTTAAAAAAAGCATGGTAAATATATCAGGCAAATCTTTCCAAATTTTTGAAAATCCGTATTTTGATTTACCGAATTTCCGCTTATCATGCTCAACGGCGACTTCTGTAACTCTAAACCCTTGCTCATGCACAAGGAGAGGTATAAATCTATGCATCCCGCCGTAAAGAATTAGACTTTTCGCAGCTTCTTGGGAATAAAGTTTTAAACCACAATTGTAATCATGTAATTTCAGTCCCCAAAAAATAGAGGCTATAAAATTAAACAATTTGGAGGAAGAGACTTTTCCTATTGAATCTTTTCTTTCTTTCCTCCAGCCGCAAACCAGATCCCATTTACCTTTCCCCATTTCTTCCAAAAGCTTCCCCATTTCCTTCGGTTTATCCTGCAGATCCGCATCTAAGGTTACAGCATAATCCCCCTTTACCTTCTGGAAACCCAAGGTAAGCGCTTCTGCCTTCCCGCTATTTTTTCTAAAAGAATATACTTTTACGTTCTTATCTTTTTCTTCAATTCCTTTCAAAATTTTTAATGACCCGTCTGTTGACCCATCATCAATAAAGATAATTTCATAGTTCTTATCTATTTTTCGCAGCTCCATAATCAACTCATTACAGAAAGCCTCCAAGCTCTCCTCTTCGTTGAATAATGGCACTACTATACTAATCATAGTTAACTTACTTTTTAGTTGCTTTTAAGGTAAAAATATCGCCTAGATGAAATTTATCCAAAATCCACTCGAGCGGATAAAATAGTATAATTACCGAAAATTTATGGATTAAATCAATTTTTTTATTAAAAATGCTATTTGCTAAATACTGCAAGCTTCCAGCTATTCCTCCGGCTGAACAAAACTCTATCTTATTTACAAAAAAGCCGTTTCTCTCAACCAGGGTCTTAAGAGTATGCGGCGAAAAAATAAACAAATGCCTTGGTGAATCCAAATTATACCAGTAAAATTTGAATATCTTACTAGCCAGGCTATCCATATTGGGCGTTCCCATAATCAATTCCCCTCCTTTTTTTAATTTCTTATTTATTAATCCTAAGCAGAGCGACGGATTATCCAAATGCTCTATTACATGGTAAAGTCTTATTGCGTCAAAATAATTATCCCGATATTCATCAAGGCCTTTGTATGTTCCAAGTTTTAAATTATTCAGTCCCCGTTTTTTTCCGGTAGAAATCGCATTTCTGTCCATATCCATGCCATATGTATCCCAGCCCAACTTTTTTAAAAGCACCAGTGTATCGCCTGTCCCGCATCCAACATCTAGGATTTTCCCTCTCTTTACATATGATGGCATTGCCGGAACATTCTGAATGCATATTGTAATAAGCCAACTTATAATGTTAGGTGAATAATAATGGCTAATGAGATACTCCCTAAGCTGCTCAAAAAAACCTTTCTTATTGCTTTTATTGTACGCATAATAGGCTTTACTTGGGTAATATTTTTTAAGCTCCGACTCCAATGGTTGCGGATCCAGAAATGCCAGGGAACATGCATTACACTTCTTAAGGAAAAACTTACCGGGGAAATCAAACATTCTATCCTTAGCCTCGTATAGGGGGGTGAATGTTGAAGATTTACATATAATACATGAATTTATCATTTTAGTCATTATATTCTTGAATTGTTCTAAAAAGATTATAATAGTAATAACTCCATCTGGGACTCATTTTTATATACGCATTGATATCCTTAT
>CAZRWL010000003.1:0-61807 GCA_964603935.1 uncultured Gammaproteobacteria bacterium
ATGCTCCTATCACTCCGTCTATTGAAAACGTTGAATCCAAAACCTCAAGATATGCGATCTTACTTATATCTGACATATTCCCGGAAATAAGTTTCCGCTCCTGTTCTTCCGCAAATTGCCTGAATCCATGAATAATAAAAAACGATGTAGATCCTACCACTGCAGCAAATGCAAGCATCGGATCTTTCTGTAAAGCAAACCAGACGATTGCCGAAAGAAGAACTGAGACGATAGCGAAAAACCACGCTCCCTGAGCTTGGAAAAATCTTTCTCCCTTCAAACCATAGTTTTTAGGTTCCAAAAAAAGCCAACTGAAGAATAAGAAGACCATGAACACTCCTCCGCCCAAAAGAAGTAAAGGCGATGTCGCTTCAATCGCCTGCGCGACTTTAGGGTCCTGAGAAAACGCAGCGAAAAATACTCCAACCAAGCCAATCTGCGGATTCGCAATCCAAACAATCAAAAGCGGCAAGAGTCCGCGGACAACGAAAACCGCAAAGAGAAATCCCCACAATAAAAACCATCTTCTCGCTTTTTGACTCATCCCCCTTAATACTTCCGCGTTGATAATCGCATTATCAACGCTTGTTATTATTTCAAAAAGCGAAAGCCCTACGACAGTTAATATAATAAATCCAAAATCCATAAATCGTATTGTATCAAAAAAAAATAAGTTGGTATATAATATTTCGGTGATATTAAAAACTTTTTATTGGATTATTGACTATTTTTACTTGGCTTACGGAACTTTGTTAATGCTTGTCCACAAAAATCCTCCGAAGCATTTTTTAAGTCTTGCCGCCAAAGGAAAAACTTCGGTAATCTTAATTCCCGGAATCTCCAACAAATGGGGATTTTTAAAAAAATTAGGGGACAGCATTTCTGCGAAAGGTTATCCCGTATACGTTGTTAAAAAGCTCAAATTTAATCTTTTCGACATTCCGACTTCGGCCAAAATTGTCAGAGAAATTATCGACAAAAACAATTTGGAAAAAGCAGTAATTGTCGGCCACAGCAAGGGAGGATTGATCGGCAAATACTGTCTTATTCGTGAAAATAAAGACAATAAAGTAAAAGGATTAATAGCAGTAGGCGCTCCGTTTTCCGGCTCGCTTCTTGCGAAAATTTCCCCCGCATCTCACAAAGAATTAACTCCGGAAAGTAAAATAATTAAAAGTCTTAATTCTAATAAAAAAGTTAATTCCAGAATTATCTCAATCATGCCCGTGTTTGACAACCATGTCTGGCACAAAAACGGAAGTTATCTTAAAGGAGCAATTAATATTACGGTTCCAATAAAAGGCCACCACAAAATCGTTTTTGACAAAATGTCGATAAGCAAAATAGCCGGACAGATCGAAAAGTTTAATTAATTTTATATTTTAACTGCAGCGTTCCCTGTTTGTTTAATTTCTTGACACTTATCAATTTAAATGATAAATCTAAATTCTCATCCGCTATTAAATTTTTTCCTGTGCCGAAAACTTTGGGTTCTAGGGTTAGATATAATTCGTGTACCAAATTATGTTTTAAAAATAAACTATTAATGGCTGCTCCTCCAACTAACAGCATTTTTTTGTATCCCCCATTTTCTAATCTTTTTATAAGCTCAGGAGGAGTTTCACTGCTGAATTCCAACATTCCCCCTACGGTTTCTTTTAAATATTTTCCTGGATTTTTTGTCAAAACAATTCTTAATTTATTTTTCTTGTGTTTGATAAATTTACGAGCTGATTCATAAGTTTTGCTTCCCATTACAATTAAAGTATGCTGCTCTATCAGTGAGAAGAAAAACTTTGAATCTTCTTTAGACGTCCAGGAGTAAATATTGGGATTTTTCCCTTTCGTGATCTTTCCGTTCAAAGAGGAAACTGCAACCATTATAACTTTCATTTCTTATCCTTTTTAAGCCAGCTTACTCCCAAATAAACAAGAGGCGTTTCGATAACAGACATCGAACACTTTAACAACCAATAGGGAAGAATTAAACCGGCCAAAAAAATAAAATTATTATTAAAAGACTTATCGAAAGCATAAAACGCTAAAAACATAAAAACAGAAGTATCTATAAATTGGGAAACGAAATTTGATGCGTTATTCCGCAACCACAATGCTTTTTTTCCGAGTAATTTTCTAATTTTTACAAAGACCAGGACATCCATAAATTCTGCCAATGTAAAAGCCGTAAGAGATGCTGCCGCTATCCTGGCTGACAGCCCAAAGATTGCATCGTACGCTTTTTCGGAAATCTGAAATCTTGAGGATGGAGGCAAACTGGTCGCGATTACTGAAAATATTAAGATGAGAAAAATAACGAATAATCCCGATCTGATAACGCTTCTCGTTCTTTCTTTCCCGTAAACCTCCGTAATCACATCGTTAATGGTAAAAATTAACGGCAAAACAAAAATCGCAACGCTTGCGCTCAGCTTAAATGTTCCGATTGCAAAAAGCGGAAAAGTTTTTGCGCCCATGAGCTCTGAAACCGCAATGCAAAAAATGTAAATGGAAATAAGGAAATCAAATTTCTGTATTTTAAGCATATTGCAGATTATATTTGAATATTCAAACGCCTAAGGATTTTCAGTATTCCCGCGGCCGGAGTTATTCTCTTTTTCATTTTCATCCTTGCGGCTTTCACTGTCTTTGCCACTCTTGGAATTATCTTCCTCTACCTCGTTGTTTTCTAAGTTCTTTCCTGAAGAATCACTCCCTGATTTTTCTTCCAATTCCTTGCGCTGACGATCATCGGCTTTCTCCCAAGCCTTTTCAATATTTCTCCTGCTTTCCTCAACCTTAACAACATCATGCTCTGTTTTGCCTTTTTCTTCGTTGTAATCTTCTACTGCTTTTTTAATAAACCCGCCGTTTTTCTTTTTTTCAACCAGTTCCCTTACCTCCCTGCTTCTTCGGACAAGCATCTCATTTCTAAATTCAGGATTCAGGGAAGACACAGCATTTTCAGACAAACGCTTTAAGGAATATAGGGGTTCCCCGGGCAAACTGCTTTGAGATGCAAATACAGAAGCAGTACCAATAAGAATCAAGAGTATGAATGCTGCCGCAGGGGCAAAAATTATCCTGGGCCAAAAAATCGGCTCCGGTTCCTCTAAGAATTTTCTCTTAGTAGAGTACGGTCTCTCAATTTCTGAAAAACCGGATAACTTATTCAGGATAGGATTAAAATCCCTAATTTCCTTCTTCGAAGCTCCTGATAATCTCAGTTCTTTTGTTAATTGCTTTATAAACTCAATATCTTTCATTTTTTAAAAAACTTTTTTAATTTCTTCAATGCTCTGTATTGCAACACCCTCACATTAACTTCTGAGATTTTCAGAATCAGCGCTGTTTCCTTAGCTGACAAGTCTTCTATAAATCTTAATATTACAACATCTTTAAGATTTTTAGGCAAATATGCAATAGCGCCATTTATATGTCTTATATTCTCGTCTTTTTGTATATTTTCAATAAAATCTTCATTATAACGCGGCTCCAGTCCCGTTTCTATAACTTCCTCCAGGGAAAATTCTTTTTTTTCTTTCTTTTTTCTCCAATAATCTATCAAAATGTTCCTTGCTATCTTAAAAAGCAATGCCTGAATAAAATCAAACCTTATACTTTCCCATTTTTTCCACAACCGTAAAAATACCTCACTCGTGATATCTTCGGATAAATACGGATTTCTTGTATGAATATACAGATATCTGTAAATTCTGTCCGAATATTCTAAATATATAGCATCAAAATCCCTCTGGAATTTCATGCCTATATTTTAACATATATCCTTCTACCTATATGTAACGATATTTAGCGCGTTTCGTTATAAGTAAAATTTTGCCTAAAATAATTGGGGACGGTTTGAGTTTAATTCTTGGTTCCGATAATTACAACTATCGGAGTTGAGGCGTCCTCCGGTAAAATTTCTACCGCACCAACGGTAAACGTATTTCCTAAAACATCTTTTAATCTATCTGTAAAAGCCTTAGCAACTGTCTTTTTCGCTTTTATAATTGTCTCCGTATAATCAGAATTGTCCGCGTTTCCAATTGCTGAGACTGTGAATCCTTCTTCTTCCAGGCTTATTTTTTGCCTTCCTGCCTCCCCGCTAATTCCTCCGCCATTTAGCATTTCAATTTCATATTGCGCAAGATCGATCACCGGCGTAGGTGATGGCTCAACTGTTGGCGTCGGAGTTATGGAAACAACATTGACTGTTTCCTTTTTGAATATTCCTTGTCTGTAAATAAAAATCCCTGTCAGTAAAACCAAAACTATGATAAAAATGAACAGTATTGGCCACATGTAGCTTTTTTCCTGAGGACTATCCGGCAAAGGCTGCTCTTCCTCAGCCATCTTTTCTTTGAAATCAGTCAGAGGATCCGCCTCTTGGATTACTTCAATTCTTTCTGAAGTTTGAGTTATAACATCAGCAACAATCACTTGCTCCTTTTTTGTTTCTTTGTCTTTTTTTTGAACAGCGCTCATCCTAGAATTACCCCATTTATTATCCTAATCCCTTTTTAAATATTTGTCAAAGAATTCAACGGAACGCGTAATAGCAACGTTAAAATTGTTGGCAATATTATGATCGTCTTCGGGATAAACAACTAATTCAACTGTTTTATTCTCCGCTTTTAATTCTTTCTCCAGCTTTTCGGAAAATTCTATCGGCACTGATGCGTCCGCTGTTCCATGATGAAGCTGAATTGGGCCCGAAATATCTTTAAGATAGGAGTTTGCAGAAATAGACTCCCAAAACGCGGGGTTCTTCGCAGGCGTTCCAAATCGGGTAATCAAAAGATCTCTCCATCTTCTGGCCCCTGATGGCAAAGGAGACGGGGTAAAAGTTGATCTTCTCCAATTATAAACCAGGTCTTCGTAAGACGCGACAACTCCTCCCCAAATCACTCCTGCTTTTATGTCCTTGGAAACTACCATTGAACGCAGAGTGATAAATCCTCCCATGGAATGTCCCCACATTCCGATTCGATTTGCATCAACAAGGGGAAAGGGTAAAGCGTTAAGCGTTAAATCTCTTCCCCCTTCACCCTTGACGCTTTCCCCTAGTCTCTTAATTGAACTAACTGCATTAAGAACATCTATCGTATATGCAGGCGAGCCATATCCGCCTGCTGCCTCCCCCTCGGAACTCCCATGTCCGCGATAATCTGGCTTCAAAACTACGTAGCCTGCTCTTGAAAATGCATCCGTATATGCAATATATTTTTCTGTAGTTCTGTATTCTTTTGGCGGAATATAACCATGGTTAAAAATTATCACCGGCCATCCCCGATTTGGCGTATCTTCTTGCGGAATTGTAAGCAAAGCATATATTTTCAATCCATCCGACTTATACGAAACAATATATCTCTCGTAATTTGAGCCGCTTGGAAGAGTTTGTTCAATAGTAATTTCACTTCCGGGATATTCTTGAATCCGCATGTACTCAATAGATAAGGGGTATGGCGAATCGATTACTCCTCCCCTATCTTCAAGATTGTTTAAGCTATCCACAGTATTGGTTGGTTGATTTTTTTGCGGCTTATTCTGAAAACCCCAAAACAAGGAGAAAGATATTATTGTAATAACTATTACAGCAATTAATGTCTTCATAAAGTAAATTTAAAACAGATCTAATTATTATATAATTTAGAAGAAACATGTCAAACAAGAAATGGATACTATTAATTATCGCAGGATTGGTATTGGTTTTGGGCGCTGCCTACATTAATTCTGCGCAAAAAAGAAGCATTCTGGTATCTGTAAATAATGCTCAATCACAAGAGGCTGCCCCTGCGCTTTCGGTTGTGACGGCAAATTTGGAAATCCCCTGGGCGCTGGTTTTTCTTCCCGATAAAAGCGCTTTATTGACGGAACGTCCCGGACGAGTAAGGATTATCGACAGTAATGGAGTTTTAAACCCCAATCCCGCAGCTGTTATCAGTGATGTTTTAGCACAAGGTGAAGGCGGACTCCTGGGGATTACGATTCATCCGGATTTTTCCAAAAATCATTTTATTTATTTATACTATACCTACTCCAGCATTAATGATAATACTCTTAACCGGGTTGCAAGATTTGAATTTGAAAATAACACATTGCAAAACCCAAAAATTATAGTAGACAGTATTCCCGGCGCATCTAATCATAATGGAGGAAGAATAAAATTCGGGCCGGATAATTTTCTCTACATAACAACCGGAGACGCTCAGAATCCCTCTCTTGCCCAAGACACAAATTCACTGGCCGGAAAAATACTAAGAGTAACTGATAATGGCGAACCTGCGCCGGATAATCCTTTTGGAAATTTGATTTGGAGTTTCGGACACAGGAACCCTCAGGGGTTGGCATGGGATGAAGGCGGAAAATTATGGGAAACCGAACACGGACAAAGCGCGCTGGATGAACTAAATATAATTGAGAAAGGCAAAAACTACGGCTGGCCGGCAATTGCAGGAAATCAAACAGGAAGTAACATGGAAATCCCAATATTAAACAGCGGCTCGGAAACCTGGGCGCCAAGCGGAACTGCTTTCTTAAACGGTTCCATATTTTTTGCGGGACTGCGGGGACAAGCGCTGTTTGAATATAATATTGAAAGTAAAATCCTTACGCCTCATCTCAAAGAAGAAATTGGCAGAATCAGGGAAGTTGTTGTCGGACCCGCTTCGCCCGCTCAGCGAGGCGAGCCGGACAATCTGCTTTATATAACTACGAATAATCGGGATGGCCGCGGCGCTCCGAATAGCGCAGATGACAAAATAATCCGCGTCAATCCCGCCAAACTCTAAATAGCTTCTTGTGTGGTAAAATAATCTTTCAATGAAGAATTTTTGGAACAATCTTCAAAAACCGATTTTAATTCAGGCGCCCATGGAAGATGTTACGGACACGGTTTTCCGGCAAATTATTGTTAAGTGCGGGTGTCCGGATGTATTTTTTACGGAATTTACCAATGTTGAGGGTATGTGTTCCCGTGGACGCGATAAGGTCGGCAAAAGATTTATTTATACAAAAATTGAACACCCGATTGTGGCGCAGATTTGGGGATTGGATCCTGCAAAATTTTTGGAAACTGCAAAGCTAATAAAGCTCAGGGGATTTGACGGAATAGATATTAACATGGGGTGTCCGGAAAAATCAGTGGTCAAAAAAGGCGCGTGCGCAGCGTTAATCAATAACCCCCAACTAGCAAAAGAGATAATTATGGCAACTCGCGAAGGGGCTGGCGGATTGCCTATTAGCGTCAAGACCAGAATTGGAATTAAAGATATCCAAACAGAAAAATGGGCAGGCTTTCTGCTGGGATTAAATCTTGATGCTTTGACAATCCATGGACGGACAGCCGCGGAAATGTCTGATGTCCCCAACCATTGGGATGAAATTGAAAAAGTAGTAAGGCTTCGAGATTCGCTGAAATTAAAAACATTAATTATTGGAAATGGCGATGTAGAAAGCCGTGAAGATGCAATGGAAAAAGTAAAAAAGTACGGCGTTGATGGAGTTATGATCGGCCGCGGAATTTTTAATAATCTTTGGATCTACAATAAAAACATTGATCCGGCCAAAATTTCCTATCAGAAGAAGTTAAAATTATTAATTGAACACATTACTCTTTTTGATAAAACTTGGGGCAAAAATAAAAACTTCTCAATCATGAAAAAATTCTACAAAATCTACATTTCGGGGATGCCCAACGCCAGCGAAATTAGAACAAAACTCATGTCATTCCAAACTGCAGAAGAAACTCTAAATTTCCTCAGATCACTTTGAGGTTAATAAAAATCCTAAAATTGCAATCAATATTCCGATAGAAGAAATTATAAATCCATAAGCTAAGACCTTTGCAAAACTTAAATTATCAAATTTTTTCAATTTCCACTCCCTTTTTCGTATCCTTAATATTATACCCTAATTTTTTTATCTTATTCCTAACATGGTCTGCCTGAGTATAGCTTCCCTGTTTTCTCAAATGATTGCGCTGTTCAATCAATATTTGCACCTCATTTGGCACAACAACTTTTATAAGTTTTCTTTTCTCGCGCGCATTTTCAAAATCAAGCCCCAACACCTGATCCATTTTGAACAAACTTTCCGCTTTGGCAGAATCGGGATAATCGGATTTTATTAATTCCCAAACGATTGCAAGCGCTTTCGCCATATTCAAATCATCATTGACTGCTTCCAAAAATCTTCCTTCATATTCCGCGCAGCCAATTTTGGGATTGCGCAATTTGGAAACTTCTTCAATTAACCTTTTGTATGCAATTTGCGCTCCCTCCAAAGCATCCCAGGTAAAATTCATCTCCTGCCTGTAATGAGTTTGCAAGAATAAATAGCGCAAAGCCAGCGGATCAAACCCTTTTTTCACAACATCTTCCACGGTAAAAATGTTTCCAATGCTTTTACTCATCTTATTGCCGTCAACGTGCAGAAAATTATGATGAATCCAATATTTTACAAATTCTTTTTCTGTGGCGGCTTCCGATTGAGCAATCTCGTTGGTATGGTGAATTGGAATATGGTCAATCCCGCCTGTATGAATATCCAGAGTTTCTGTTTCCAAACCTTTGATGGCCATTGTCGAACACTCGATATGCCAGCCCGGAAATCCAACTCCCCAAGGACTTGCCCATTCCATCTGACGACGCGAAGCGGAGTCATCCTGAGCGGAGTCGAAGGATCTCCCTTCTGGATAACTAAATTTCCAAAGCGCAAAATCAGTAACATTTTTCTTACCCTTAACAAATTCTACTCGTGCTCCTTTTTTTAACTCTTCTGACCTCTGACCTGTCAGAATTCCGTAATCCGGAAACTTGGAAGTATCAAAATAAATTCCGTCCGAAATTTTGTAAGTAAAGCCTTTTTTCTCCAGCGCCTCAATAAAAACAATCTGTTCTTTTATGTAATCTGTCGCGTGCATCAGAATATCCGGTCTTTGAATATTTAAAACATCTATCGAATTGAAAAATTGTTTTTCAAATTTTTTCGCGATATCCCAGACGCTCATACCGAATTTACGTGCACCCTTTTCCATTTTGTCTTCACCCGTGTCGGAATCCGATGTCAAATGCCCCACATCCGTAATATTCATGGCCTGCTTTACTCTGAAACCGTTAAATTCCAAAACGCGAATGAGAATGTCGTCGCCAACATATCGCCTCATGTGTCCAATATGCTGATAATCATAAACCGTGGGCCCGCAAGTGTACATATTTACAATAGGCGGCTTAACCGGTTTAAAATCTTCTATTTTTCTTGTTAAGATATTGTATAGCTTCAACATAATAGAGTTTCTAATTTCTAATTCTTAATTTCTAATCAAATCCAAATGTTTTAAAATTTAATAATTGAAAATTCAATAAAAATTAAAAATTTAAAATTAATAATTAAGCCTATCCCGCTGCTCCCCTGAACATTTCTGCTTTGTTTTGCTCTCTTGTTACTACCAGAGGCTGGGGTTTTTTTTCTTCTTTTTCTTGCAAATCCATCATTTCTTGTTTTTTCTCCTGCTCTACTTTTTCTGCGGGTCTTTCTTCCTGTTTTTTTATCGGATTAAATGTCGGATCATAATAAACTTCTTTATGCAGCTGTTGCCTTAACTGCATCAGCTCTTTTTGTTCCTCAGAAGACTTATCTTTTATCTGTTCCTGAAATTCTGATGGCTTTTGATTTTCAACACTTGTCAAGGGATTTGCGCTGGTTTGCTTTACTTCCGGTTTTTTCTCCGTTGATGAAGCCTTCTCTGAAGACCCATACAATCCTTTCAAAAACTTTACTCTTTCCTCATCCGACTGCCATTGTTTCGGCTCTGGAGTTTTATTCTCTCCTGCATTCTGTCTTACAGAACCAACCTGCCTGCCTAAATCCGCAGCCATCTCTTCCGGTATTTTTACAACCTGCTTTGCCGTCTGCTTCACAGCCTGCCCAAGTTGTCCAAGCGTTGCCCCTAAAATCGTCGTATCATCCATATTCAAATTTTATATTTTTGACAATCCAAAAGCAATATGATATAAATGCATTTATTATGGCAGGAACCCCTGAAAAAAGCGCTGCTTCGAATTTAGATCATGAGCAAGCAAAAAGAAAAATAGGAGAATTTTACCTAAGAGGAGTGCTCTCCAACGATGAAAGGACAAGAGGCGATAGTCAGAATTTGGAATTTCGGCATGCTATGCAAAAAATGTCCGAAAAGGCAAGAGTCGGACTTCCATCCTCTTTTATCGAAGATTTGGGCTTAAAGCAATTGGTATGGAAAAAGGTAAGCGGTTATTATCATTTACCTTTAATCCTAACAGGTTTTCCTGACGGAAAAGAAACTTCTATCAACAACGCTCTGGCAACTATTGAAGTTGCGCAAAGAATAACGAGTTCTGTTCGGCAGCAAACCGAGCCTCTTTTTTTGCGGATCGCAGGCGTGCATCAAGATGATTCAATAACCGGAAATAAAAGAATTGTTGCCGCAACTTATGATTTAATCGAAAACGGCCGCCTTACTAGCTTAGATGTTTCGGTATGCAAAGACGAATATCCTCAAGAATCTATTGAGGAAATTGCAGGCAACGGGAATCACAGTCCTCGCCGTTATCGTTTACAAAACATAATGGTGGCCTTACCTTCAGATAGAGAAAAACCATACAAGACAGCCGCACTGGTAACTCCGGGAATGGTTAACGCTATCCGGACAGACGAACCTCCTTTATACGCATTGTCTATTAAGTTAGATCCTGCAGACAGCTCCTTTTTTGGACCGCCTCATTATAATAACCCTGGCTTTGTCAAGATTATAACCGATAGATTGGGTTACTACGCAGAAAGAAAAGATGGATTAACAAAAGCCGGATTAACTGAAGAAGGCGCGGAAAAAAGAGGCCTTACTCCTTGGCAAATTTCCATCCCCGCATCTCTCCCAAAAATCTTAAACTAAAGTAAGTGCTTTAATGATTTAAATCATTAAAGCAAATTCGATGGATAATTCTTTGAAATTAGGATTAGAATTGCTTGTACTATTTATTGTTTTTGTGTTTGAGGATTGGGGCGGGGCAAAGGCTTCGCCAAAAACTCATCCAGCTCCTGTTCTGTTTTGGGCAGAATTATTCCTTTTTGATCAAGTTTTGTAAAAAATAACTCATTTGATCTTCTCCTCTTCTTATTTTTACCCTTAACCATAAGCGCAGCATTGTAGATTTCTTCCACGTCCTTTATATCAAACGCATCTATAATTTTTCTTACAAAAGCGATCTTTTCCCCCCCATCTTTATCTTTTCTGCTGGGATACTTATTTGACAATTCTTTCCAAAACCAAGAATCTAACAGCGCCTTTGCAGCCAATTGGTCGCTTACCTCCTTGTCAAATGAATACCTTCTGCGTACCTCGTTTTGAAAATCAAATAAATAAGGCCTCCTGTTAAATTCTCTTTTCGTATCCAATCCGCTTTGCTGAAAATTCTGACCGACTGCAGTATGCAATGATCCCAAAGTCATAAGAATTTTTAATTCTTTTTTCTTTTTAAGATTGGGAAAACGCTCCAAAACTTCTTGAATTGCGGGAAACAAATGAGATATCATATAATCTTCTCTTTCTTTATTCAGTTCCGCAAATCTTCTGAAGTTTTCTTTAAATGCATTAAACATGTCTGAAAATCCGCCGCGGTAAACAATACTATTTAAGGTTTTATTGTATTCCTTCATGATAGGATGACCGGCAGGCAAATCTATTATCGTAATTGGTTTAAGAGAATTTCGGATTGCCCTAATTTGCTCAGCGAAAAAGCCACCGTTTCTTGAAAAACCCAGAATCATATCTGTGGGATTTCTCAACGCTCTTATCCCTCCGAAAGAAAGATCGTTAAACCTTCTTAGAGTTTCCTTGCGCCATCCGCTTGATTCAGGAATGTATATGTCTGATTCTTTTAGTCTCTCTCTAAAACCAGCCAAATCTTCTCTAGTCTCATGTCTTGCATAAAGAATATCGATTGATATTTTTGGAAAATCTTTTAGAGCCTCTTTTTTGATAGCTTGCGCAAATCTTTGTCCTAAATTATTTTCTCCTGTATCTCTTGGAGCTTCTTGAAAACCGCTTCCTTCCATATCAATACTCCCTTCTCCCTTCCATTGCCCGCTGGAGAGTTAGTTCGTCGGCGTATTCGATGTCCGCGCCAGTCGGCAAACCCCTCCCAATCCTTGTAATTTTGACTTTTGCATTTTGATTTTTGATTTGCTTTGCAATGTACATCGCTGTTGCTTCTCCTTCCATGGTTGGATTCGTCGCTAAAATGATTTCGCGGATTTCCGACTGATCCCCGCTGATTCGATCGAGAAGTTGTTTGATATAAATTTCATCCGGTCCGATATTGTTCAAAGGGTCTATTTTCCCATGCAGAACATGATACACGCCGTGAAATTTACCATTCTTCTCAAGCGCCAAAACATCCAATGGTTCTTCCACCACGCAGATTATTGACTTATCGCGTTGAGAATCCTCACAAATGTCGCAGGGATTTGTTTCCGCAATCGTAAAGCAAGCAGAACAAATTATTGTATTCTTTTTAAGATTTTGGATTGCCTGAGAAAAACTGTCCAACTCATTTTGCGGAACATGCAATAAATAAAAAGTAAGTCTTTGGGCTGTTTTTTGGCCAATGCCCGGCAGCTTTTCAAAAGACTCAATCAAGTTTTGTATCGCCTTCGGAATCTTCATAATATCTCCCTCGTGTCATTCCGAACTTGTTTCGGAATCTCAATTTTAAAATACGAGATGCTGAAATAAATTCAGCATGACACCGTTAAAATTCAGGATGACAACGATGTGGCAATCAAATTGCTTACTGACAATATTTCAAGCTTGGGAAACCTTTTTTCAACTGGCGCAAAAATCGTATCTGTTACGAAAACTTTTTTAACCTCTGACTCCTGAAGAATTTTTGGCGCTTTATCTGAAAATACAGGATGGGTTGCAAAAACATATATTTCTTTTACTCCTTGTTTTTTCAAAATTTTTGCAGCCAAAGCAATGGTGCCTCCGCTTGAAATCATATCGTCAACTATGATTGCCCTTTCCCCAATTTTCCCCTCAATTTTATTTGCGGTAACTTTTCCGGTTGCCAGATCTCTGTTTTTTTCAATAACCGCAAAGGGCATACCGCCAAGCATTTTTGAAAGAATTTTTATTCTCCTTATTCCCCCCATGTCCGGAGAAACAAGCGTTGTCGAATTTTTATCCCATTTTTTATCTTTTATATATTTGGCAAAAATTGACAAAGCGGATAAATGAATAACGGAAATATTGAAAGCTTCTTCTATTTTTACTGAATGTAAGTCTACCGCAATCAGCTTGTTTATTCCAAGCAATTCCAAAATCTCGGCAATAACTTTGACGGAAACAGCTTCTCCTTCGCGAAACATATGGTCTTGTCTCTGGTAACCAAAATACGCAATAACGACAGCTATGGATTTAGCGCCGGCTCTTTTTAACGCATCCAGAATGAAAAATAACTGCATGTAATTTTCATCTGTGGGGAAAGAAGCTGACTGAACCACAAAAACATCCTCGCCCAAAACTTTTTCCAAAACCCTTACTCTTTTCTCCCCATCGGGAAACACAAAAACTTCCAAATCGGAAAGTTTTAAGCCTAAATCTTTGGCGATTTTTTCAGCTAAAGGTTTATTCGAAGTCCCGCTAAAAATCTTCATTAAAATTATTGCCCTCCTCCCAAAAGACCGCTTAATCCTCCCTGCATTTGGGAAAGTTTCTTAGCTGCAACTTCCTGAGATTTTTTGATCGCTTCGTTAACTGCGTCTCTTATATCATTGTCCGATTGCCCGTTGGATGAAAGTTCTTTTATCTTCTGGTCTCCGGAAATAACAATATGTACGCCGTTTTTATCAACAACCACTTCTTCTCCCTGAAGTTCTCTTTGGATCTGCATAGCCTGATCGCGCATTCTTTTAATATCTCCCAGTTGTTTAAATGGATTTATCATAATCTTCTCACCTCGCATTCTTAATGTCATGCTGAACTTGTTTCAGCATCTCCTTTGACTGCAAACAAGTCTGCCTGCTGGCAGGAGATCCTGAAATGAATTCAGGATGACACCGATAGGTTACTTACTTTTCAAAACTACTTCTATTCTAACATTTTTCTTCGTAACATCTTTTATTGTTTTATTCAATATCTCCTGCGTTTTTGGCTCGCTTAATTTATCTTTATGAAATTTGAAATTGGTTTCTAAAATTAAACTTTTATTATCATAACTTTTTATTCTGCATCCGCGCAAGACCCCGGCTATAGAATGATTGTAAGCTTTTACTTTGTCTATCAGCGCGTTCCACAACGCATCATTCTCGCTGTATTTTGTCATGTCTTGTTGGGTAACGTTAAGCGGAACATCGGGCAAACGGGTGGCGGACAAAGGTGGACGGGTGGCAGAAGAGGAAGGGCTCCCGACAACGCGGACTGAGCTTGACGAAGGAGCATTGGCGGGAGGGAAACTTCTGACAGGACCCGATCCCACAACGGCCAAACCCCACTCGACGATTACTAACTCCAAAGGAATTTGCGGCAGAACTGCGTACTTTAATTCACCATACGCTTTTGACAACAACTCTATTAGTTTTTTTACCTCCCCCATTTCCAAACTTGTCTGCGCTGCGAAACCCAAACGCTCTGACAAATTCTGAACTTCTGCTTTTAACAATAGGCTATTGTGCAAGGACTCAATAAGATTTTGCATAAAATGTCCAATGTCTATTCCTTCACCTACAAGCTTTGCAACTCCCTCCAAAGCGCTTTTTGTCTCTTTATTTTCAAAATTTCTTATCATTTGCGCTATTTGATATTCCATACTTGAGATTTTATGCTTGCTTTCAATCAAGTCTTTCGTAATCTTACCGTCTTTGGAAATTTGGGCCATCTCTTCCAAAATTTTTACCCCGTCCCTGAAACTTCCATCCGAAAGTCCGGCAATTAAGCTTAAAGCCTCTTTATCCGCAATTAAACCTTCTTTTTTTATTATTCTTTCGAATGACCTGACCAATTCTCCTCTTGTCGCTTTTTTGAATTGTATGCGCAAACAACGGGACAAAATCGTGTCGGGAACTTTGTGAGATTCAGTTGTGCAAAGAATAAAGACCACATGACTTGGAGGTTCTTCCAAAGTCTTAAGAAGCGCGTTAAATGCCTCCGTAGTTAACATGTGGACTTCATCAATGATATAAACTTTTTTGCGCGCGCTTATCGGCGAAAGCTTTACTTTTTCACGCAGATCTCTTATCTCATCTATTCCCCTGTTAGAGGCTCCGTCTATTTCCAGAATATCCAAATTAGTTCCATTTGTAATGGACTTGCATTGATCGCACTTGTTGCACGGCTCCACATTAGCGTTAAGCGTTAAGGGTGAAGAGTGAAGGTTTTTTTTGTCTTTCCCCTTTCCGCTTTCCCCTTTCCCTTCACAATTAAGGGCCTTTGCGATAATCCGGGCAGTTGATGTTTTTCCCAGACCTTTGGGACCTGTGAAAAGAAAAGCATGCGAAATTTCGGAGCTCTCCAAAACACTATGGAGCTTATCTCTAACCTCTTTACTGTCTAATTCATCTATTGTCTGCGGACGGTATTTTCGATAAAAAACCATATCTTATTATTCCTTGTCATGCTGAACTGCGCCACCTCCGCTGAGGAAAGTCCTCTTGGAGGATTTCAGCATCTTATTATAGTAAAGAAGCCTGCCTGTTGGCAGGAGATCCCGAAATAAATTCGGGATGACACCGATTAAGTCTCATGGTTTATACCCAAAAGATGCAGTAATCCATGCTCAATCAACTCATCCACCTTGTCATCAACCAAAACTTCTTCTTCCGATGCTTCTTTAATAACTTGAGGATAGGATATAACTATATCTCCAAGTCTCAAAATTTCACTCGGAAGATACGTTGATTCTCCTTCAGATAAGGAAAAGGATAAAATATTTCTTGTTTTATCCTCTCCCTTGTATTTAAGACTCAAAGCGCGCATTTTCCTGTCTCCGACAATAGCAACCGAAACCTCAACCGGGCCTTTGATTTCGTGTTGCGTTAATATCTTGAAAACAGTTTTTTTTATGCGTTTCCTATTAACCTTATACCTGCTTTCTACGAAAATGGGGATATTAACCTGCTCCATAAGTTATTGGTTGATGTATGCCCGCTGTTTTTTAAGCCGGCGGTTATCCTGAATCTTCTGCTTGCGGGCAAGAGATGGCTTTAAATAAAAAGCGCGTCTTTTCGCCTCAGGAATTATTCCCTCATTCACAACTTTTCTTTGAAATTTTCGGATAAGCGTATCATCACTGTCCCCCGGCATTCTTCTCACTGTTACCATAATTCAACACCACCATTCTCAATGTCATGCCGAATTTATTTCGGCATCTCCTAGATACTAAGCAAACCTGTCTACTGGCAGGAGATCCTGAAATAAATTCAGGATGACACCAGCAAAACTATATTCTTATTTTACTCCAAACCCAAAACAGAGTAAATACCCAATCCTTTTAAATTTTGCAAGCGCAACTCATTTTTGCTATACTTTACGACTATGGGATTACTACAAGAAGGGTTAAGACCAATTGAAATACAGCCAACTTTTTCTGGTATAAACCCTGGCTTTCAAGAAGCAACATGTAATCCACCTTTAATAAAAGAAGCCGGGCAAGAAGCAAGACTTCGCGAGCTTTCCCAACTGTTTTTTGCTGAACAAAACAAGGAAGAAGGTCCTGAAAAACAACCGCAAAGTCAAACCTCAAGAAGAGGCGGTTTTGAGCCATTTGTTAATCCGGAACCCACAGAAAACCCCCTCTTTATAAATGGTTATACTGGAAGTTTTGCACAACAGATGGAATTGAACCGAAAAGGTATTGAAAGAGTTTTAAAAATTGCTCATCTTGACGGAAAAGCTATCCTTACTTCTCTTAATCCTCTTCGCCAAAGATCAATAGAGGCAAATCCTGATGGCTCTGTTACAAGAAAACGATTTCTCCTCTTTGGAGAAAAAATAAAAGATGAGGACATCAATCCTCTTCGCCGAGTAGTATCAACTCTGGAAGGTTGGAGAATAGAGATAAATGACACAGGGATCAGAGAGGAACTGGAAAAGAAAAACCTAACCGGCAAAAAACTGCAAACTGAATTTATTCAACAATTCAACAGACAGTTCAAGCGAGGAATTTTGGAATCTATTTGGAGAGAAAAGCTTTCAAGTGAAAAAGACAGAAATTTTAGACAGAGACTTTTTTATTCTACTGTACCACCACTTCCCTATGCTTTACTAAAATTACTAAAGGGAGCAACAATGGATATTCCTGCAATTGAAGGTATTATCCTTGGCGCTCTTTCTGTCTTCGCGATCATTAATATTATCGGCAGAAAAATACCAATGCTACCCCATAGAATTAATGTAGACTCCCCTATTGAGATTTTTATGCCCTATGTTGAAATTGATAAAGTTATAAGATCAGCATTCTTTCTTGGCGTAAAAAGCAGTACTCTTATTAAAGAAAGAAAACCAGAAGTAAAATAAACTTTTACATTTTCGCAGATTTTCCTAGGGGTCCTAAGAGGTGGAAATGCAAATGATCAATTAACTGCGCTCCTCCGCCATTTATTGCAATCCTGTATCCTTTATCTTCCAGTCCGAATTTTCTAATCATTTCCTGAGTTATCTTTACTAACTTCATCATTAATAATTTATTATTTATCATTAATAAATCTTCAACATGTTTTTTGGGAATAATAAGTAAATGTATTGGCTTTAAAGGATTAATGTCCGGAAAAACCATCACCCAATCATCTTCATAGGTAAATTCTTTTGGTATTATCCTGTCTCTAATTTTACAAAAAATACAATCAGCCATAATACTGCCAATACTACCAATTTCAAATACTACCAATCAATCATCAAATATAGAATCCAAAATTCTGCGTTAAGTTTTTTTGCATTGATTTGCTTATTGGGTTATTTGTTTATTTGATTATTACACTTTCTTTAAAACTTCTATTATTTTTTCTAAAGAAAGTGTTGTTGGTCTCATTTTAGGATTTTTTACAGATCCGTTGAGAAGCATCTTTTTTGACACATGTAAATACCAAGTGGCATCAGAATCCATCTTGCTAAGTCTTTCGCAAACTAAAGTTAAGTCAATATTTGTTTTCCCATCCGATGGAACCGCCTTTATCCTTACATATCCTTTTCTCGGGTCTTTTCTTAAAACAATTGCATACCCCATTTTTTGGGATAATTTGATAACAGAGTCGTTAATTGTCTCAAATCCGATTCCCTTCCCAAAACGGGTTTCGAATTCATGTCCGTTTTGCGCAATTTCTTTCTCAGCCCAAAGCCTATTTTCAAATGTGTGCAAAACCGCATCCAGAGATTTACTTACAAATTCAACGTAATAATCATCTTGATTTGGAAATTGAATTTTAAGTCCCTCTAAAATACCCGCCAGATCAAATTCATGATAGTCAGCCAACGGATCTTTGCGAAAAACCTCCTTAAAATGATCTATATCCACAACCACCTTCACCATTCTGCCAACCGCTTCCATTCTGTCCTCCCACTTCCTGCTCTCGTTACCCTGAACCACGAACTCTGAACCACGAACTCGTTTGACAAAGTCAAACGTAAGGCTTGCGCCACAAACTTTATCCGAAGCTGTCTGATGATGATCCAAAGGCCCCAAACCAGTATCAACATGAATAACCTCATCTTCCCCAATCTTCTCAATAGCGTCTAGCGCCGAGCGTCTAGCGTTCAGTTCTTCGCTTGAACTAGACGCTGAGCGCTGATTAACTAGACGCTGGAGACGCTCTCCTGCAGGAACGAATTTAACCAAAGCATCGCTCCAGTCGGGCAAAAACTTTTTAATCAGCCAAACCGAAGTAATCGCATCCATGTCAGGAGAACTGTGTGTAACAACAATTTTCATAATTTTAAGTATACAGTAGTAATCCCCACTTGACAAACTTATTGAAATAAAAGACTATAATAATGTATATGGATCCGCAAAAACTTTCACAACTTGATCCCAAATTAAGAGACGCATATCAGCGCGTCATGGGAACTGTTATTCCTGACCCTCCGGTTCCCGCTCCTCAACCAACACCTCAGCCTGAACCAACTCCAGCACCGATCGCCGAACCTGCTCCAGCCATCGAAGAACCGGCAGTTCCTCCGGCAGAGCCGCCAGCTGCTCCTTCGATACCTCAACAGCCTATTTCCGAACCTGAGCTAACAATTAATCCTCAGCCGCAAGCTGCAAATTTCGTACAGATGAACTCAGAGATTTCAGCTGCTCCGGACGTGGCTGCGGTCCCTGACTCAAACTTCGCAATGCCGGCTCAAGCCCAAACAGCAACTATAAAAAAGAAGAGTAACGCATTAATGCCAATATTATTCGTAATTGCCGGTGTGGTTTTTATCGTAATTTATGCTCTTTTCTGGACAAAAGTTTTTAACCTCAAACTCCCATTCTTAGGCTAAAGAGGAAATGCTTATTTAAGCCTTATTGGTTCTTTTCCATCAGCGAATCCATTCAATCCCGTAATCTTGTTTAGCAAACTATTTCTCCTCTGCGCCCTTCTCTCCGCCTCCCAAATCGCGCCTGACACAACGCCTAAAGGGGTATCATCATTTTGATAATTATGATCATATCCTACAAAACCTCTTGTAGCTGCGCGACCTGGTCGTCGTTCTTTACTCATTTATTCCTCACGTTCTTGATGTTCAATTGGCTTATTCTGTCAATTATTTCTTCAAAAGTCAATAGCTCCGTCTTATCCAAATTTCTTTTTTTAAACTCAATCTTATTTCCATTTCTATCCGAAACTACTAATCTAATCGGAATTCCAATTAAATCCGCGTCTGCGAATTTCGCGCCTGCCGAAACATCTCTGTCATCATACAAAACCTCGACCCCCGCCTTAATCAGTTTTTCATAAACATCGTTTCCAAAACTTTTGACTTTTGAATTTTGAATTTCTACCAAATGCGCATCATACGGCGCAACCGATTTCGGCCAAATAATCCCCTTATCATCATGATGCGCCTCAACAATCGCGCCCATCAATCTGGAAATTCCAATTCCGTAACAGCCCATCACAACCGGCGCATCCTTTCCCTCTTTGTTTTTGTAGGTCAAACCAAAAGCGTCTGAGTATTTTGTTTTCAGAGGAAAAATATTTCCAACTTCAATTGCTTTTGCTTTTTGCAAAGGCCCGTGTCCCAAGTCGCATTGCTTGCCTTCCTTAACCGGGCTGATCTCAATATTCGCGGAGAAATCTCCTCCAGGACAGTAAATAATCTCATCTTCCCCGGCATCTGTAACCACCTGGTATTCATGAGAGAGCTTGCTGAACGCTCCTCCGCTTGCCTGTGTTTCTATAGCGTTTAATTTCACCCGGTCAAACACCTTTTTGTATGCTTTTTTTACAATTTCATAATATCTGCTGAAATCTTTTTCATCCGCGTGGAAAGAATATAAATCTTTCATCAAAAATTCCCGTCCTCTTAAAATTCCGCTTTTGGCTCTTTTTTCATCCCTGAATTTTGTCTGGATTTGATAAACGGATAAAGGCAAATCTTTGTAGGAACTGATAAATTGCTTTGCAAGCGGAACAACTACCTCTTCGTGTGTTGGCCCCAAAGGATATTCGCGGTCCAAAACGCTGGTCAGCTTGAAAAGGGCGTCAAAATTATTCCATCTTCCGGTTTTTTCCCAGGACTCTTTATTCTGAAGAGAACTCAATAACAGTTCTTGACCGCCGATAGCGCTCATCTCCTCCCGCACAATATTGGAAATATTTTCAATTACTCTTAAACCAAGCGGTAAATAATTGTAAACGCCGGAAACTTCTCTGCGGATAAACCCCGCGCGGATCAAAAGCTTGGCATTCAGCGAAACTTCATCCTTCGGCGCGTCTTTAATTGTCTTCCCGAACAAATCCGAATACCTCATGCAAAAAGTATAGCATATTTGCAAATTCAAAGCGGAGTAGTATATAATCGGAAAATTATGGCAAACCCGGAAAAAGATTTTGGACATACAAAATTTTATTGCGCTCAAAGCACAAGGGACAATAGGCCATTTGGACTTCGTTTTGATCCGGCTATATTCTACGATGACGCACTAAGAATCATGTTAGCAACTCAAGTCAATTACGTCTTAAGCGGATACGGCTTTGTAAGCATGCGACTTTCAAACTCAAAAGGAGAAACCACAAAAAAAATCAACATAAGCCAATTAAGCATAATGAAGCAGATTGCTGAAGGAAAAAATTCAATAGGAGAGCTGTTTTCGAAAGTAAGAAGACCAGGCGTTACAAAAGTAGTAATTGTGCAAGAAAAATCTGCCGCTAGAAGATTTATAGAAGAAGAGATGCTGGTTGATTGTTAGATAGTTTTTCCTCTTCTTCTTTTTACTTTTTTTTCACTTCATGACCTCCGAAGGCGTTACGCAAAACTGCGACTAATTTTGCAGAAAAACTTTTTTGAATTTTTAAGTCTGTCTGGGAACGCCGCCTAAACTCCAATGACCTTTCTATAATTTCAACATCCGCACCCTCTTCTTTCGCAGTCTCAACAGTCCATTTTGCTTCTCCTGATTCCGCAATAATTCCCTGAATATTTTCCATATGCGGATCTTTAGCAAGCGCTTCGGCTGCGCGGTCCAGCATAAAACCCGACACCAGAGTTCCCTTTTGATAAAGTTTTGCAATTTTTAATAAATCCAAATCGTACGGAGATTTTTCCAAAACCCCAAATCCTTCACCCAGGGACTGCATAATTCCGTATTCAATTCCGTTGTGGACCATTTTGACAAAATGCCCGGCTCCGCCTTCCCCAAAATATTCATGCCCTCCGCGAGGTTTGGCAAGAGAATCTAAAATTGGTTTTATAAATTCGTAAGCGTTTTTATCTCCGCCAACCATCATCGGATATCCTTCTGTTGCTGCGATTATCCCCCCTGAAACTCCAATCCCCAAATATTTAATCCCCGTTTGTCTAGCTAGTTCAAACCTGGTTTGTGTATCTGCAAAATGCGCATTTCCACCGTCAATCACAATATCGTCTTTTCCTGCGAGCTTTGAGATTTCATCCAAAATATTCTGTGTTGCCTCCCCTGCCGGCACCATCGACCAAACAATTCTTGGTTTATCTAATTGCTTAACTAAATCCCCAATATTTTTTGCAATTTTTAAATTTATATTTGATTGAAAATTTGAAATTTGAAATTTGAAATTTGAAATTCCTTCAGGAGATCTGTTCCAAACAATAACTTCATGACCCTCTTGCAAAAGCTTACTTACCATCCTCGCCCCCATCTTCCCTAAACCAATAAATCCTATTTTCATAACTTAATCATAATTTAAAAAAACTCCAAGGTCAAACACTTGACGCTTCCTCCGCCTTTTCTGTACTCATCCATCTCAACTTCATGCGCTCTAAAACCATGCTTTTCAAAATCATTTCTTAATTCTTCCGAAATTCCTTTTCCGACCACAACACTCTTGCCAACCACAACCAAATTACATGAAAAAATCTTATTATCCTGATCATTTGCGATAATTACATTTTCAAAAGCACTATAAATTTTATCAAGTCCTTCCCTATCGAAAGAATTTTTGTTAATCACAACCGTACTCTTATTTAATGGCGCAAAAGACATGTCCAGATGATAAAAATACGGGTCCGAAAGCTTGAGTTCGATAATTTCCGCCCGCAGAAATTTTTCTAAATATTTTTTTGCCTCAAGAGACGATCTTTTCCCATAACCCATAAAATATTTTCCGTTTGCGGTTAATAAATCTCCCTGTCCCTCAAAAAAAAGCCCACTTGGCATTTCTGCAATTTCAAAACCTATTTTTTCAAAATATTTTTTGGAATAAAAAGACTCTTTTTGACGTTCTCTATATTTAAAATTAGATTTTATAAACAAATTATTTTTTACAAATCCGAGATTAGCAGCATAAACCATGTCCGGTAATCCCTTTACGGGCTCTATTTCTAAAACTTCTAAACCTAAAAATTGATAAGTATCTTTTAATGTTTCGTACTCTCTTAAAACTTTTTCTTTACTTACTTTATTTTTAACATGCATCCAGGGATTTATCTCGTATTCAATGCTATAAAATGTCGGCGGACACAATAAGACTTTCTTCATAATTACTTCTCGTTGTCATGCTGAACTTATTTCAGCATCTCAGTTGAAATTTACCTGATTAAACTTCCCGGCGGTATCTCCTTGTCAGGATGAAGAAGCGCTACTCCGTCCGGTATTCCTGCCGCCAGAATCATCCCCTGGCTTTCAACCCCCATAATAGTTCTTGGCTCAAGGTTAACAACAAACGGACACTCTTTCCCGAGTAAATCTTCGGGCTTATAAAATTCCGCAATACCCGACACAATTTGCCGTTTATAGTCAGCGAAATCAACTTCCAATTTTAATAACCTGTCTGCTCCTTCAATCTTCTCCGCGCTCAAAATTTTCCCAATCCTTATCTCTAATTTCTTGAAATCTTCAAAACTTACATTCATAAATTTTCTTTAAAAAACTTAATAGTTTCCCTATCTGCTTCTTCTGCGTGCTTGGGATTATCATGAAATCCATGCTCCGCGCCTTTTACAATAACCAGCTTTCCATTCTTAACAAGTTTTGCATATTTAACCGAATCTTTGTGGGAAATATACGAGTCAGCATCTCCATGAATAAAAAGAATGGGAAGTTCAAGTTTCAATAGTTCTTGCCATGGTTTCAAAGCGCTAATTTCCAGCATTAAATTTCTGCCGATTTTGAATTTCCTGCTCCCCACCTCTGTAAATCCGTATTTCTCAATCCTCTCAAACGCCGGCTTTCCCCAATATTTTTTCACCCATGGGGTCATAGAGCTTTCACTTGATCCATAATCAATCAGTGAATTCCAAAACACAAGCGCTTTAACAATATCCTGATGTTTTACAGTATAGAAACAGGCTGCGCCTCCGGCGAAACTTGCCGCAAGGATTCCGAATTTTTTAAATCCTTTTTGCTGCAAAAATTTTACTCCCGCCCCTAAATCTTCTGCTTCTCCTTTAATTGTCATGTCTGTTGATCTGCCTTCGCTTTCTCCATGCCCCCGAAAATCAAAACGAAAAACAGCAAAACCCTGCTTCATTAATTGTTTTGCCAAATTAGTAAATATTCCGTCTTCTTCTTTATCAACAGTTATTCCATGACAAAGAATTATGCATTTCTGCGTTTTTTGTCTTGGAATTGACAAAATGCCACACAACTTTAATTCATCCGAGGTTTGAAAAAAAACTTTTTTTTCCATGTGCCAATTATATCAGACAAAATGCGGGATAAGGCTCAAGCCATTTCCGACCATCTTTTTCTATAAGATCAAAAGCCTCTTTTGGTCCCCAACTCCCTGCTTTATAAAATCTTGTCGGCGTCCTATTCTTAGACAGTGGGTCAATAAATCTCCATTGCGCTTCAACTTCTTCTGAGGTGTTGAAAAACGTATGTCTCCCGGCAAATACATCCTGCAACAATTTTTCATAGGCGTCAAACGTTTGTCCTGGGAAATGATGCTTGTAACAGAATTGCATATAGGTTGGCTCAACTTTCAATTCAAGACCGGGTTTTTTTGTAAATAATTTTACTGCGATACCCTCATTTGGTTGCACTCTAATAGTAAGCACATTTTTATATTGCTCCTCACCTTTAAAAACATAAGAAATTTCCGTTAACCACATAGCCATCTGTTTACCAGCCCGGATATAGACAGGAATGTTTTTGAATCTTACATTGTTAACATATGCCTTCATTGCAAAAAAAGTATCTGTTTTGGAATTTTTAGGAACGGACTCTTCATTGCGATATGCAACAGCATCTTTCCCATGAACAACTCCAGCATCATACTGCCCATAAACTATGTCTTTAGGATCTGTTGTCAAACTTTTTATTAATTTTAATCTTTCTCCGATCATAGCCTCATCGCTATCATCTTTCGGTTGTTCCATAGTTGCAATTGCCAACATTTGTAAAATATGATTTTGCCCAACATCTTTCAAAGCTCCTGTCGCATCATAAAATTTTCCCCTTTTGAAAATGCTAAAATCCTCCGATGAAGTTATTTGGATATGATCAAGGTTTTTCGCATTTAGCATTGGTTCAAAAATACTATTCTTAAACCTAAACACTAAAGCATTCTCAAGAGTTTCTTTACCCAAATAGTGATCTAGTCTGAAAATTTGATCTTCGGAAAAAGCAGAAGTAATGATCTTATCTAGCTTCCTTGCTGAAACTTCATCCTCACCAATTGGTTTTTCAACAATAACACGTGTCCATCCGCACGGACTTTTATCCAAACCGCTTTTCTTCATATTGGTAAAAATTGTTTGATATAGCGACTGAGGAACTCCTGCGTAAAAAAGCCTATTCCCGCATGGCAATCCTTCAGCAACAAGCTTATCCAGATATTTTGAAAGTCCTTTGTAAAAATTGGGGTCAGTATTGTCTCCCTGATAGAAATATATATGTTTTTCCAAGCTCTTAAATATATCGTTGTCTACCGAATGCTTGTGGTGACGATTGTCTGAAGTCAGAGAGTGTTCAAAGAAATTATAAAATTCTTCTTGCGTATACTTACGCCCTGTGGCGATAATTGCGTAGTCTTGGGGAAGATGTCCTTTCTCAGCTATATCATAAAGTGCCGGGTATATTTTTTGATAGGAATTGTCACCGCTTCCTCCAAAAATTATTAGCGCAAAAGGACCTCCTTCTTTTGAATAAACCATAAAATTTATTATACTCTATGAATATACCTTTGCAATCTTCATTTGGGGAGCAGCTTACCTATATCCTTGAATGTAATCAAAACCATTAATCCCAAAAGCAATATCATGCCGATTGTATGTGTTAAAGATTCAAATTTCTGATTTACCTTACGGCCTGTTACAGCTTCTATTAAAATGAAGAATAATCTTCCTCCGTCAAGAGCCGGAATCGGCAGGACATTGAAGAATGCCAAAGAAATGGACAAAATACCTGCCAAATTAAGAAGCTGCAGAATTTTTTCTTTTAAATTTTGTATTTCAAGAATTGACCCTGTTAGAGAAGCGATTCCAACGGGGCCGGTTACTCCCTGAGTCAAAGGAGCTGTTGTTTTCTTCTCAAAAGAAACCTTAATTAATTTTCCCATAACATTGAGATTGTATGCCATCAAATTTATGGGGTGCGTTACGCCCGAAAAGATTTTCTGAACCGGAGTTGAATAATTTAAAACTGCTGTTGACAAAGAAAAAAGCCCCACTCCCAAAGCTCCTTCATTCTTGGGAATAATTATCCGCGGAGTAACTCTTGTTTTATGAACATCCTGCGTTTGTAAATTGCTCCAGGCAATTTCAATTTCTTTTCCCTTGTTAAGGCTAACAATATTTATAAAACTTTTTGAGTCCGTTATTTTCTGTCCATTTACAGCTATAACTTTTGTTAATGGTTTCAGCCCTTGTTTTTCTGCCGGAGAATTTTTGGCAATCGCGGATATTACAACTTCTTGAATATTTGTCTGATTTACCCCAAAGAATTTGTAATCTGACAAAAGCGGTAAGTCTGTTTTGAATCCTGAAATTCCCAAGAATATGTAAAAAATAACTGCAGCCAAAACCGCATTCATCACAACGCCTGCAATAATTACAATAGCTCTCTGCCATGCTGTCTTTGCAAAAAATGCTCTTTTTAAATCCTCCTTTTTGTTTCGAGTTTCGATATTCGATATTCGAATTTTTCCACCGCCTGCCTCATCTTCCCCGTAAAGCTTGACAAACCCGCCAATCGGCAGCCAGTTGATGGAGTAAATTGTCTCGCCTCTTTTTATGCTAAAAGCGCGGGGAGGAAACCCGAACCCAAACTCTTCGACTTTTATTCCGAATTTTTTGGCCACAAAAAAATGCCCGGCTTCATGGATTAAAACCAACAATGAAAGTATTAGTAGAAAAACAAGAATAGTTATAATCATAGATTGCTTGACGATAGAAAATCGAAGATAGAAAATAGAACTTTGAAGATTGAAGATGGAAAACTAGATCATAGAATCTATTTTCCAACATCTACCGTCAAAATTCTACCATCTACTTTCTACTATCTACCGTCTATATTTAGATTTGCAAGAGTTCCTCTTCTTTTCTTCTCCCCATCTCATCAACAGGACTCATAATTTCATCTGTTATTTTTTGGATTTCCTGATCTGTTCTGTACATCTGCTCTTCGGAAATTTCTTTATCATTATGCTGTTTTCTGACAATATTTCTTGCGTCCTGCCTGATCTGCCTAATGGCAATCCGGCCATTTTCCAGTTTCTGCTTCATGAGTTTTATCAGTTCAACTCTCCGTTCCTGGGACAATGGCGGAATAGAAATTCTGATAATATTTCCATCCGATGATGGAGTTAAACCGACATTAGCTTCCATTATTCCCTTCTGAATTTCACCGGCGATAGACGGATCAAATGGCTGAAGAACCAGGGTTTGAGGATCGGACGCTGAGATGGTTGCAAGTTCTTTGATTCTTAATCTTTGCGCGCCCGCATAAACACTAACTACTACATTTTCAACCAAAGACGGCATGGCGCGTCCTGTTCTGACTGTTGCCAAATCCTCCTGCAAAACCATCAAAGCCTTCTGCATTCTTCCCCGCATTTCCGCCACCACATTATCCATAAGCTCGTATTAGATTATCAGAAAATGCCTTTTTAATCAATGGTAAAATTAAATAAAACCAAGTTTGAAAATCTTAATATTCACAACAGAAAATTTAAGAGGAGCCGGGATTTAGAGATTGGGGAGGTGGAAAATTTTGATCTGGCGGTAAAATGTCTGGTTTATCTTTTCCAAAAAAAGAGTCTAATTGTTTCGTAAAATTTTGAAGTCCTTCCTGTTTTGCCTTTTCCCGAGTTACTTTAAGTTCTTTTGCAAGACTCAACGATTGGCTTACTGCCTCTGATATTTGAGGTAAGTCTTGCAGGTTTTTGCTTGAAAGCGCAATTTTGCTATGTATAGGAAGCCAAGTCGATTCAACACGATCAACTCCTCCCCAACTATGCGTTAATTCTAATGGCTCAGTATTCGGAGAAAATAGTTCTTTATAATTTTCTTTTAAAGCTTCTTTTTCCAAAGCAGAACCACTGGAAGCGCGCAACTGAATAACCAAAATACTGCCATTTCTTAAAATCACTACGTGTTTTTCTTGATCCTCCCGAACAGGAAGAATATATCCCGCTAAAAAATCTTTGTTTTGTTGAGTTCTTTCTTCAGGATCTGAAACATCTTTACCTTGAATATTAGCTATTATTTTTTCTGCTCTTGCTATTCTATCTGCTTGAGGATCCTTTTTGACTATAATTGCTCTTCCGAGCTGTTCGAATTTTAACCTCTCTAACCTTTCCGAAAGACCGGGAGCAGCTCCTTCCATTTGCTCTTCTAAATTTCTGAAAAACTCTTCGCTACCTTCCGTTGGAATGCCTTTTTCACCATTCATATAAAAATGATACCTAATCTAAGTTTGCATGTCAACAGATCAACAAATCCCACCTCGAAGGTGGATTAGCTTGGCACCCTTTCTTTCTACACCTTGTCTTCCAAGGTTAGGTGCTTGATTTGTTCTAGCCGTCTTGCGTAATCAACCCTGTCCATAACAAACTGTCTATATTTTTCTTTTGACGGAAACAAATCTAAAACAATTTCTTTATCTGCAATCTGGGTCTTTTGATTTCCCAAATATTCTGGATAAGACGACCATTGATAATTTTCCAACTGTTCCGGCTCCACCAAAAATGATGACGTCGGATTCAAATGTATATATCTTGATACATGCATCAACTGCTCGTCCGATTCAACCCTAACTCCCTTAAACGCTCCTTGAAACAGGGGGCCAATCCGCTCATGTTTGGTATTAAAATATTTAGTATAGCTATTTGTAAAATTAGCTGCAAAAATTGAGACGCCGTTTTTTATCATCTGCTTAACTAAAAAGTGAAAATGGTTAGGCATTAAACAATAAGAGATAATTTTAATTAGCTTCTGATTTTCGCCGTGAACTTTTTCAATCAGTTTGATTTTTTCAGGCTCGGAAAGAACTAAGAATTTAGATAGCTTAAAGGGTAAATTTGCAAATCTATAAAAATCAAGCGTTTTCACCCCCCTCTCAAATTCCCTTTTGCTTGTGAATGTAGGTCTTTTTTCAACCCCTCGATTAAAAATGTGGTAAATCTCATCGTTAGCAAAAACGAACTTTCTATTAGTAGCCATAACTATACCTTACAGTAAAAAAGAGGATGTGTCAAGCTAGACCACCTCGAAGGTGGATGTTGTTTGCGTTTACTCCCCGATTGCGAATCTTTGAAGTCGTTTTATAACAATATTTTCACCAAGTTTTGCGATTGCTTCTTTTACCAAGCTGTCAATGGTTTTCGAGCTGTCTCTAATGTATTCTTGCTGCAAAAGCGCTGAAACATCTTTCGGATTCATGGCTGCTGTCTGCATACAAATTTCGTGTACAAGATTTTTAAATACGTCGGTTCTGGCAACGAAATCAGTCTCGCATAAAACTTCGACCAAAGCCCCAACCCTGCCATTTTGATGGATGTAAGATTCAACCAGCCCTTGCGAGGTTTCACGATCAGATTTTTTCGCAGCTTTTTCCAGACCTTTTGCTCTTATCCATTCTTTGGCTTTGGCGTAATCTCCTTTCGCTTCTTCCAAAGCCTTCCTGCAATCCGCAATCCCTGCAGACGTTTCAAGTCTTAATTTCTTTAGCAAAGTCAAATCGACACTCATAATAATTTATAATTTACTGTCCTTTCTCGCTAAAATCACGAATTCGTTTGCGAACTTCGCGAATTATTAATAATGCGTTTATATGTTACTCCGTTGCTGCCAAAATAAGCAAGGATTCCAAGCTTCAAACCAGTCGTCTTTAGGTACATTAAAACTTGCTTAATATCCGACATATTGTTTTTATTACCCTTCTTAAGCTCTAATATAACAGACTCATTGATCAAAAAATCCAAATAATGCTTACCAATTGAATTATTGTCAATAGTAATTTGAACCAAAACTTCTCTCTTAAATGGAATTTTCCGTTTTGTCAAAAATATTTCAACCGCCTTCTGACAATACTTTTCTTGATAATTAGATCCTAAATTCTTAAAAGCATCAAACAAAGCTCCCACAATCTCATAGCTCAACTCTTTATGTAAAATTTTATCACTTTGTTGATTTTTCACCTTTAGATTTTTTTACGTTTTTCTTTACCTTTGGCTTAATATCTTTAACTTCCGTCTTTTTTGCGTCTTTCGCGAGCCCTTCTTCTTTCGCGACTTTCGCTTCTTGTTCGCGTTTTTCGCGAGACACATTTTGCTCGAACTGTTTTCTTCCTTCAATCCACGAATCTATTATATAACCAACAACGAGCTTTATGCTGCCGACAGCGTCATCATTGGCGGGAATTGGATAATCAACAAGAGCGGGATCCGCATTAGTATCAACCAGAGCGACCGTCGGAACATGAGTAGACAGCGCTTCCCTGACTGCCAAATCCTCCAAATGAGAATCAATTATAAAAAGAGCATCGGGTTTCCTGGTGATCTTAGCAACCCCGCCGTAAAGATTTTCCAGCTTGTTCTTTTCTTTCTCCCATCCGCCAATTTCTTTTTTCGTGTATCTTGCTTTTACCTCATCATCCTGCAGATCAGTTATAAAATCATGTAGTTTTCTAAAGTTTTTGGAAACCTCCTGAAAATTAGTCAGAAGCCCTCCCACCCAACGATTGGTAATGTAGAAAAGATTGACATCGCTAGCGCGTTTTACTTCCTCTTCAACTATTGCCCTTGCCTGTCTTTTTGTCCCTACGATTACTAAACTGCTTCCTTTGGAGGCCAAAGCCTTTATAAAGGCGGCGGCCTCTTCAAGCCCTTCTTTTGTTTTAGCTAAATCAATAATGTGGATGTTATCGCGGGCTTCAAAAATAAAATCCCGGGCTTTGGGGTTACTTCGTGTAACTTGGTGGCCGAAATGACACCCTGCTTCCAATAATTCTTCTAATGTAATTTCTCTCATAATAACCCCTTAAAACCTCCTCTGATTAACCAAGTCTAACTTGGCAGGGATAGAAATCAGAGTGCTAAGATATTCTCATTATAATAAAAATTCTTTGAAAATGCAATGTTCACTTGGGTTTTGGAGGAATAATAACGTTTGGCTGCGGTTGTCTCCCTAACATACCGCGCATAAATCTTCTTTCTCCAACAGCCAGCCTACGAGCCCTGCGCTGATTCACGCTAATTCTACCATCAGCCTCAAGCATTATTTGATGCGGGGATATTCTTGTCCCATTTCCTTTTGTTTCAATGTTCATATCTATATTTTAAGCTATGTTTTGCCTAAATTCAAGCCTTTTGACGGACCAAGACGAACAACGTTTTTCATCTTCGGCCCCAAAGGTCCTCTTTGCAGTCTTTTTTCGCCTTCTCTTTTTTGTTTAGGAGTGGGATGACTGAATCGCCGTCTGCTTTTGGGTTTAGGAGTCTTTTGAAAAGACTGTACCCCTTCGGTGTCTGCTGTTAATAATCCTTCCCTTACACTTCGTTCTTTTCCCATAAATTTATCAATAAAATTCTAGGGTAAAGGAAATTTTTGGCAAAGATATTTCACTTCTTTTGCGATTTTCAAAAGTTTTTTATTTTTTATAACATCTACTCTAAATCTTCTCCAAAATTCTTTTCTTTTTTCTTTTATGGTGAGCTTGTCGAACCCATTGTCATTTGGCAAAACCTGATTTGAAACTTCGCTGATAACCTCATTTATCCATTTTCCAATTTTGACCATTTCTTTTTCTTTCATTCCCCGGGTTGTAATTGCCGGAGTGCCAAGACGGATTCCTGAGGGATAAAAAGGAGGCAGCGTGTCTTCTGGGACTGCATTTTTGTTAACCACAATTCCCGCGACCTCCAAAGCTAAAGCAGCAACCGCGCCGTTTACTTTCTTATTCGACAAATCGATTAGCAATAAATGGTTGTCCGTTCCCCCGCTTATCAAATTAAAATCAAAACTTGCAAGCTCATCGGCTAGAACTTTCGCATTCTTAACAATCTGCTGTCCGTATTTTTTAAACGAAGCTTTGCTTGCTTCCAAAAGAGCAACCGCAATTGCTGCAGTTTGGTTATCATGCGGGCCTCCCTGCAAACCCGGAAATACCGCTTTATCAATTTTATCTCCTAATTCCGGATCTTTTTTGAGTCCTTTTTGCGTAACCATAAGCATTGCACCCCGAGGACCTCTTAAAGTTTTGTGCGTTGTAGTCATAATAATATGAACATGCGGAGCAGGCGATGGATGCGCTCCGGCGATTATCAAACCTGTAATGTGTGAAATGTCCGCCAGCAAATACGCCCCGACTTTGTCCGCGATTTCCCCAAATCTTTTGAAATCAATAATTCTGGGATATGCGGTTGCTCCGCAGACAATAATCTTGGGTTTTTCTTTCAAAGCCAGTTTTTCGATTGCGCCATAATCCAAGTAACCGTTTTTGTCTAATTCGTAAGAAACAATTGTGAAGTATTTTCCGGAAAAGCTGACCGGTGATCCGTGAGTTAAATGTCCCCCAAAGGCTAAGGATAAGCCCATGATTTTGTCTTTGGGCTGCAAAAGCGCGAAATAAACTGCGGTATTCGCAGGACTTCCGGAATAAGGCTGAACATTTACATGGGCAACGCCGAACAATTTTTTCGCCCGTTCCATAGCCAAAATTTCAACCGAATCTATAAATTTATTTCCCTGATAATATCTTTTTTTAGCGTACCCTTCCGAATATTTGTTAGTCAGAACCGAACCCAAAGCTTCCATTACAGCAGGTGATGCATAATTTTCCGAAGGAATCATTTCCAAAACATCTTCTTGCCTTTTTTCTTCTTGCTTTATGAGATCAAAAATCCACGGATCGACAACCTTTAAGTTCTTCACGCAATTATTATATGTTGTCTTGACAAAATAATCAACGATTTGATATACTTTACTTATGGAAGTTACCAATGGAATGGATCGCCATCAAGAAAACGAAGAAAGTAGAAGAATAAAAGAACGTTTAAAGCAAAATGGATTCTTGATTGTTCATATAGAACCAAAGTCTCTTCGGCAAATTTGGCAAGAAGAAGGATATCTTCCCGCTGACTTACAAGGACCAGACGATCTAATAGATGCTGCTCCTGAAGAAATGGATGTTGCTATTGATCTTGGTCTAAAAACTCTCCCTAGCGATGGCGTTACTCCTCAACCAAAAGCTCCATTTATGCAAACACGTCATAACAAGGAGATAAGAAATCCCGCTAAACTTCTTGAACAATACGAGAAGGGGTTGAGAAAACAGAATCTCTTGGGATCACCAAGCTATGGCGCACATATGCATCCAATAAGCAATCCAATCTTTGCAGCCTTTGGTTCTGTGCTTGCGCAAATAGATAAAGCTTCCAAAGACATATATCCCCAGGGACAAAAACAGGGTATTTTTGAAAGACACTTTTTTGAAGGACTTATCGATAATAGCTTACCCAATACTTATACTACTTATGGCTGGGACCATAGACCAGTAGTCCGCGTGCACGATGACAAGAGTTTGGGACGTACGCGTGTTGTACCCGTAGTGTTTATTCCACGACAAAACTTACACATACCGCCTCCGAGATAATCTTTCAACTACACCTACCAAAGAATTTTATCTTTCCAACTCCAAAAATTTATATTTGTACTTCCCGTTATCATGCGCTTCTTCAAAAACCACTTTTTTAAAACCTGAATAATCCGGGAAAAAAGTATCAGCGTCAAATTCCCCCTCAACAATTGTCAGATATAATTTGTCTGTGGCACCAATTGTTTGTTGAAAAATTTTCTCTCCTCCAATAATAAAAACTTCCTCTTTTTCTTTTTGCCTAGCTATCTTAAGCGCCTCTTCGATCGAATACGCAGCAAAACCATATTTTGGATCAACAGAATAATTTTTGTTGTGAGTTACAACAATATGCGTTCTCATGGACATTGTGGGCTTTCCGCTTTTTTGATAATAGGAAAGCATTGATTCATATGTTGTTCTTCCCAAAATAACAGTATGCCCAACAGTTAAGTTCTTAAGTCGGACCAAATCCTCCTTGATATGCCATGGAATTTTGTTATCTTTTCCAATTCCCCTCTTCTTATCCATCACGGCAATTATTGAAACTTTCATTTTTTCTTCCCCTCGTACAATCCTCCCGCGACTGTTAATTCTCCCTTTATTGCCGGATGGGGGTTGTAATTTTCAAGAATTATTTTGTCCGGAGTAAAATCGGAAAGTTCTCCCATTTTGCCAATAATTTTTATTGTCGGGAAAGGACGGGGTTCCCTTTTGAGCTGTTCTTTGACCTGCTCGATATGATTTTCGTAAATATGCACATCGCCAAAAGTATGGATAAATTCTCCGGGCTGTAAGCCCGCAATTTTAGCAAGAATTATTGTCAATAAAGCATACGATGCGATGTTAAACGGCACGCCCAAAAATAAATCCGCGCTTCTTTGATAAAGCTGCAAAGATAATTTTCCATTTCTATTGCTTATTTGATACATATTGTGGCAGATTGGAAATCTTGAAGCGTCTCTGTTAGTTGCCATAGTGTAAAGATATTCCGGATTCCAGGAATTAACTATTAAATTTTTGGCATCCGGATCATCTTTCATCTCCTGCATCACCCATTTTAATTGATCAATCGTCCTTCCTTTTTTGCGGGCTTGCCCTGAGCTTGCCGAATGGGTGGGCCAGCTTCTCCACATTTCCCCATAAATTCTGGGCAAATTCCCCCAACGCTTTGCAAACTTATTATCAGTTGCAATTCTATTTATAAATTCTTCTTTGGACATTTGAGATTTGAGATTTGAGATTTGAGATTTAAATTTACCGCAGTAAATTTTATATGGGTAATCATCCCAAATGTGCACATTATTGTCGACTAAATACTTAATGTTGGTCTGTCCTGAAAAAAACCAATAAAGTTCGTGCAAAACTCCTTTCCAATAAACTCGTTTTGTAGTCAAAAGCGGAAATCCTTTTGAAAGATCATATCTTGTCTGCCGTCCAAACAAACTATAAAGTTTGATATTTGTCCCGCGGTCAATCTTTTTAATCCCATGCTCCAACGCCTCTCTCACCAAATCCAAATACTGATATTCTCCGTGCTTATTCATATCTTTCCCCTGTGTCATGCTGAACTCGTTTCAGCATCTCATTTTTGCTTTTCTACAATAACAAAAAGCTCAAGAAACTACAAGAGGAAATGTTGTGCAAACCAGGTTTGAAATAGCTAGACAATGCGGATGCAATGCTTTTATCTGTACAGTTTGCTGTGGGAGTCAATTTTTACAAAGACTGCGTTTTCTAAAGTTTTTATATAAATTGCTCGTAAATCGCCACCTATATTTATACTTCTGTATCCCTGATATTCTCCGCTTAAAGCGTGATTGTTCAATATTGGATTGAATGGATCTTTTTCAAAAAGAAGTTGTCTCTCCTGAAATTTTTTCTTTATTTTAGAAGGAAGTTTCTTGAAATATTTTAATAAGTCCTTATGATAGTTAATTATCATAGGGAATCAAGATATTTATTTGCTTCTATAGCGCTTTGAAAAGGACCAACTATATTTCTTTTGTGCTTAATGTCTTTTTCAACTCTAGCTACCAGTTTTTCAAGTTCCGGAGTCATTTGCGGAGTATCGGAAAAAATCACTTCTCTGGTTCTTATAAAATTTCGAAGCGCGGCATTAATAACATCACTAAGGCTCAAACCCAGCGCTTTGGCAGCCTCGGCCGCATTTTTCTTAACTTCCTTATCTGCTCTGATATGAATTACGGTTTGCATAATATAACAAAAGTATACACAAATGTTACTTAATTTGTCAATACCCAAAATGTGCAACCAAAGTTTTTCCGCGGATGCAATTATTTTTTATTTTAGCAAACCTTCTTTTTTAATTCGCCTGAATAAAACCATTGAGGAGACCTTAAATTTTTCCGGAAGAAATTCCAAATACGGGATTGCGAAATCTTCTTCTTTTGAAAGCTGGTTCTTCAAAGCTTTGTTGACTTCCTCTTTCAATGGCTTATCGGGAACCAAAACGCAACCGGCAAAAATGTTCGCTTGTCTTTCCAGCCAATCATAATCTTCATTAGACATATTATCTTGATATCTAAAATATTCCTCAGGGGTATTAAATAACCCCATGCAATATATTTCTTTATGCAGAATCATGTGTCCAATTTCATGCGCTAAGGTAAATCTCGTTCTTTCTAAAAACTTTTCAAACACAGATGAATCAATGGTTATCTCATCACATTTTGAGTTAATGAATCCGTCTATATCGAATTTTTCCTTTAAACCTAATACCGCAGTTAACTTAATTCCGAGCCTTAGCTCTATGATTTCATCTATTGGTATGGGAATTGTTCTCTCTTTATGATGCTTTTCCAAAAAAATCTCTGTCTGTTTCTTTATGGCGGAGTAAGTGAGGATTGGGGCGGAAATTTTATTCATGCCTTGTCTTATCTCCGCCTTTTTTCAAGAAATCGATCAGCTTTTTGGCCTTTTCCTTATTTATTTTTTTATTATCTGCTGTTCTTAAAAAGGCAGGCAAAAGTGAATTTAGATCAGGAATTGCTTTCTTAATATCTTTCGAGACCTCCTCATTAGCGATATAAGCGAGATCAAAAAATATCACCCATTCTTCAGTTTCTTTTTTTAGCTTAAGAGAAATTGCCAATGCTTGCAATTTACCTTCTTCTTTTGGCGGTTTTATTACATTGTTTTCCAAACGACTGATGTATGCCGGATCAAAACCATATCTTTCACAGAAAGACCTTAACGTTAATCTTGAACTTAATCTTTTTTGCCTAAAGAAATCACCGAATTTCATAATTTCCTCCTGTTGTATTTATAATACAACAACTAACGCTTGTCAACCCCAAAAATAGCCTCGTTTTAGCCACAAAAATCAAAGAAATTAGGTCATTATTGTCTTTACGATAACAAAGCATCCCCGCCAACACAACAGACTTATTAACTAAAATCCGGCCGATCTAGCAAATTTAATCCAAATTCAATGACTTTTAAGCTCATATCGTCCATTAATTTAATTGCATCCTCTAATTCTTTTAGCTCTACTGATTTTCTGGCTTTTGATAAGTTAAATCTTTTCCCCCGCTCAAATGCGTCACGAGTATTGATTTTTTCCGCTTGAAGATTATCTTTATCAACGCCATATCGGATAAACCATAATGAATGGGCCATGTCATTCCTTGCTTCACAACATTTTTGAAGATTTTTATATATATCCAAAGTGAATTCCTTTCCCTTTTCTTCACCATATCTTTCAATAATTAAAGCTCGCAATAAATCAGCCTTTTGCATAAACTCTAATTTATGAGTTATATGTCTACCTATTGTTTGTCTAACTCCTGCATCACCTTTTGCTCCTATGAATTCCCACAGTACAAATTCCATCATCCCTTCCAGATGGCTTAACATTGTGATAACTTCCCCAATTTTTTCTAAATATTCTTTCGTTTTTGGATCGCTTTTATCAATTATTTTCATGAGGGTTTATACCTGCTTTTCCTTCTTTCGGGCTGTTACCCGGCCGCCTTGCCACTGGCCGCGGTAAAGATTGCCACCACCCTTGACCTCATTAAACTGGATATGTACAAACCTCGCGCCCATTTCGATTTCAACAGTTACCGGCCCTTCATTTTTCAGACCAAAAATCAGTCCTCCACAATAACCCGGCGGAACATTGCCTGTACGAAGAAACAAACCTGAACGATAAGTCGTACTTCTTGGAGTAATACTTGCGGTTAAATTATTTGGCATGTTAACCGTCTCAATGGTCTTAACCAGAAAAAAATCCCCGGGTTTTATGGTAATTTTTTCTTTTCCCTTATTTAACGATTTCGAGCGGCCGCTTGCATTTATTAAATGATTATATTTTGCTATTAACTCTATTTCTGCGGTCTTTCGATGAGTTTCTCCCAAAAAAGCGTCTCCGGATATTGAATAAACTTCCCCCAAGCGCAAATCAAACCCCGCGCCCTCAGGATTAGTCAGCTCGCGCTCACTCAAACCCTCAACGAGTTTTTTGGTTTTTACAAGTTGCAATAATTTTTTCGGCCCCAAAACCATACATTCAATAACCCAATACTACCAGTAAACAAATAGTCCAATCAATAAACCAATTCCCAATTCTAAATTCTGTATTTTACATTGATTTGTTTATTGGGTTATTTGCCTATTTGTTTATTACCGAAATAATCTCGGTTGTTACTTCTCCCACCTCTCCCTCCCCATCCACAACCGTTATTTCTTTGCCAAACTTCCCCGCCAGCCAATCATAGCCTTCAATTACTTTCCTAAGCTTTTCCGAATCTTCATAAATTTCCTTTACATCGTCTTTTCCTGAAATTCTGAAGATGGCTGTTTGCAGAGAAACTTTCAGCAAAAAAGTGTAATCCGGCACTATGAATTGATGATACATTGATAAAATTGACTGGGAGATAAGCAGCGCGTCTGCCATTCTGTAATCATAATCATTTTTCATCCTGTCCAAAATCCCGTACACAACCGCGGACCAAAAGCACCTGTCCGAAATTACGACACTTCCCGCTTGAAGAGCCGGGATAATTACTTCCTCCTGATGCAAAACGCGGTCTGTGGAAAATAAATATTGAAGAGCAACCGAGGACATTTTTATTTTCCCGGTTAAAACTCTCTGGATAATGTCTCCAACCAGCCCATCTCTTCTCGGTTCCCGCGTTCTCACCACCAGCCTTCCTTTTTTCTCAAAATATTTTGCCAATTTTTCGGCTTGAGTTGTTTTTCCCGACCCGTCAATTCCCTCCAGGACAATGTACAACCCTTTGTACGGATTTCTTTTGAGGTCAATGTCTAATTCAACGTGATACTTCATGCGTTAATACTACCAATACTACCAATTTCAAATACTACCAATCAATCATCAAATATAGAATTTTAAATTTTGCATTGATTTGCATATTGGGTTATTTGTTTATTGGGTTATTTTCCTCGTGTATTCTGCTTTCGTTCGGGCCGTTTTGAATTTTGTATTTTGCTTGGGCTTTTTTCGCGTATGGAACTTCCGCGGCGCTTGTTAGTTCTTCAAAAGTCATGGCGCAAATTCTCATTCCCGGAGTTAATTTGACAGCCATTCTTCCCAAATTACCAAGCTCCAAAACGCATTTCCCGTCCCATCCCGGATCAAAAATTGAAGCTGTTGAATGGACAACTATTCCTAGCCTTCCCAAAGAACTTCTTCCTTCAAGCCTGCCCATCAGATCCGGGGCGATTTTTACTCTTTCCAAAGTTACAGCCAGCACGAAATCTCCGGGCTGCATCACAAAACTTTCTCCTTTTTTCACTTTTACTTCTTTGGTAATTTCGTTGGAATAATCTTTTTTTGCGGGATCAATGTAAGCGTTTCTGCTGTGGTCAAAAACCCGGAAAGTACTGCCAAGACGAAGATCAATGGAGCAAGAACCAAGCTGAGTTTTCAGATCGGGTTTGGGAGTGATAATAATTCTGTCTTGCAGAAAAGCTTTTTTAATATCCCCATCCGCCAAAATCATAAAATGAGTTTATCAGGAAAACCTGCATTTGTGAAGAGGAAAAAACCAATTATTATTATTTACCCTTAACTATTAACTTTACTCCTCTTTTGATCATTTCCGTAACAAATAACTGCCACGCCACATCATCAATCAAAGCGTCAACAATCTTTTGACCATTCCTTCTTTTTGCCACTAAATCTGGGTATTTTTTACCTATGGCATTCAAAGATTGCTCAACCAAATCTCCCCACCCATCATTTCCTCTAAGATTAAATGTTGAGCTGATGTAGTTAAGACTTGTTAAGTGATCCGTACTTTTTACATCCTCTAGCTGCGACTGTAAATATGCTCCCTTTTTACACATTTCTTTAATAAACAAATCTCTGTCTGTAACCGCAACTATAGTCTTTGTATGATTCTTTCTCTGCGCTATTAAATCTGGATTTCTCTCTCGCACAGCCTGCAAAGCTGCATCTATTATGTGTTTCATCTTTTCATTCCCTAAATTAATAAATGTTTCATTAAGATTGACCTGATTTATCGCAAAATCCGTTTCCCTAATATTTTCAACGGGTTGTTTTAAAACAACCTTCAGCTTAATCATTTCATCAATAAACCTTTGCCTATCTGTAACTACATCAACAGTAAATCCCTTACTGCTTCTTCTTACCGCTACCAATTCTGGATTTTTTTCCCGTATTGCTTTTAAAGCTTGATCAGCTAAAGATCTAAGCTTTGAAGAGTTACCTTCAAATGCTGACTTAAGACTGATAGTATTTACGGCAAAATCAGTTACTTCAACATCCTTTATGTCAATCCGTCTTGCAACAGCTCCCAATTTAACCATTTCATCTATAAACCTTTGCCTATTCGTAACTACATCTACAAGTCTTTTGCCATTCCATCTTTTTAGCACTAAGCCTGGGTCTTCTTCCCACATCAATGTTAACGCCTTCTGACGCAAGCTCAATGCCTCTTTCGATCTTATTCCAACGAACATCTCCTGAAGAGTATCTATGTCTACTGAAAAGTCTGTTTCCTGTACTTCCAATAGCCCTTCTTTTTGCAATTCGCTAAGCGGTTTTATATCGGCTTGTTTCCCCATAGATTTCACTTGAGATGATTGAGTTAGCTTATTGATATCTGCTTCGCGGCCAAGATACAAAAGACCATTATTGAGCTGTTTCACATTTTCTTTCATCCACATTCCCATGTTGTATGACCAGTTATATTGGTTGGTTTGATACAAAAAGTCCAGTATTGTTCCGTACGCCTTGCCTTCAGCGTTTCTCGCAAGTCTTCCCGTATACTGTGTGTATCTTAATTCGGAATCGGTTGGCGACGCCCAAACAAGCGCTTCTGTGGCAGGCGCGTCAAATCCTTCACCCAAAATATAAGGAGATACAATTACCTGCAAGCTTCTTTCATCTTTTTCAGGAAGTTTATATCTTTCTATGCTATCTAGCGCGGGTATTTCTTCCGAATGTATCTGCCTTGCTGCCTGCTGATTTACCGCAACTCCTACTTTTATACCTTTTGCTTTCAATAATCTTGCCAGCTCCTCTGCTTCCCATACGAAATTAACTGCAATAACTGTTTTGTAATGCTTTCCTTCAGCAGAGATAACTCCCGCTACTTTGTCTGCAATACAAGGTCTTAGATTGGGGCTTTCTTTGAGAAGTCTCTCAAGCTTAACATAGTCAATTTTTCCATTCATTGTCATTGGAACCTCCTTAACAAGGCCGGATGTATCTACTTGCATTCCGATAAGAGGGGGAAGAAAACCTAAATTTTGCGCTTCAGGCAATGGCAAAGATTTTACTATTTTAAACCCATAATCCTCAGGATTTCTCAATACTCCGGAGTGTCTATACGCGGTGGCTGTAAAACCAACAGCATTTTTGAATTTTTCAACAGTTGCTTTCCTCAATGGAGTCCCCATGTTATGCACTTCATCAACAATGCAAAAATAATCATCGGGTTTTAATAATCCTCTTCTTATTTGAGACTGTACGGTCTGAATAGTCGCTATATGAACATTTGAATTCTTATCTCCTAATTCCCCCGTCTTGTACAAAAAAGGCTTTTCATCTACCAAAGGATTTTCATCTATAGAAGTTGTTTCCGATGTTAGTCTATCGTCATCTTCGGACTCCATATAGCCCTCCAAAGCTTCATGAGATTGCTCAACGAGAGTAGTTTTTGTTCCGGCAATAAGAAGAACTTTAGAATGCCTATCTCTGCGCATTTGTTTTTCTATTATTCTGTGAATTACGTTCCCTTTCCCAAAACCCGTTGCCATTGCAGCCATTGGGAATGGATCACCTTCTTTCCTCTGATCCAGATAGTCAATGCAGGTGTTCGCAGTTTCTTCTTGAATATGATTGCGAAGCTGTTGCTGTTCCGGAGTTAAAAGACCGTCTTTGCCGGCCTCGCCTGTAAAACCGTGAATTGTCCGCTCTTGACTTGCTAGCATATCCGTATTGTATCAAATAACCCTATAGTTATCAAGCCTGGACGAAATCGTAAAATGGGTTTACCACAAAGAAAATTTTTTACCAATTGTCATTAATCCGGACTCAAACGCATCAGTATTTCTTTGTATGTAGGCAGAATTGCTGACAGCGCTTCTCCTGCTAAAGGCTGTAATTCGTAAATAAATACATAAACCGCCTGAGGCAAAAGCGCACGTTGATAAGAAGATCTTTGAATAAAAGATAAAAATGTCATATCTCTCTTTTCGCTTCTTTCGCTCAAGATGCTTCTTATAATTTGCGTTTGCTCTTGAGACGTACGCAATCTCGAACCATCCTTTTGCTGATGCCTCCTTAATGCAGCTTTGATGTCTGTTAATTTAGCTTGAGGTATAGGCGTTCCCTTAACTGTTTCATTCAGATTGTCAACAAAAACCTTATCATCCCATCCAAAAACCCCTTGCTCCAAAGCATGCAATACGCTTCCTAATATAACCTCACCAAAACCATATAGAAATTTTTCTTTTGACCAATCGTTTAATCCACTGACAATAGATTGCATACTTAAGGTATCGGAATTGCCGGACAGCAATTCTTTCAAGTTAGCGCTTCCTTCATCTTTCATAACCAATCCAAGGGCAACAGGTTTTGAAACCGCATTTCCCCCCATTTTCTGTTCCTGCCATCTTTTTTCGGCTTTATCCGCAAGTACTTCAGGTATTTCAAAATGCTCACCCCTCAATAGGGGAAATTCAGGCCCATTCATAGAAAACAAATTCTACCATAGATTTATTTTTTATCCAAACCGTTAATTAAACCCCTTATCTCCCCAACCAAATATAAAGTCCTTATCACCATTGACGGAAACGCAAAAGGTATGTAACATTAAATACAATTAACAGAAATTAGTTTTCAATTATGACTCAAGAAATTGCAACAAAAATAGCAGTCTTTCAAAAAAAAGAGATACGCAAAATCATCCATAAAAATGAATGGTGGTTTTCAATTATAGATATTATTGAAGCTTTAACTGGTACAAAAAGACCAAGAAAATATTGGAATGATCTCAAAAAGAAACTAATAAAAGAGGGTTATTCCGAAGTGTCCGAAAATATCGGACAGTTGAAAATAACCGCTCCAGATGGGAAAAAACGAGAAACCGATTGCGCCAACACGGAAACTGTTTTTCGTATAATTCAAACCATCCCGTCATCTAAAGCCGAGCCATTCAAGCGTTGGTTAGCAAAAGTGGGATATGAGCGAGTGCAAGAAATTGAAGATCCGGAACTTGCAACTAAAAGAACCAAGATGCTCTATAAGCTTAAGGGGTATTCTGAAAATTGGATAGAAAAACGAATACGTGGAATTGCTATCCGCGAAGAATTGACGGATGAATGGCAAAAACGAGGCGTAAAAGAACAAAAAGAATATGAAATATTAACTGCCGAAATTTCCAAAGCAACCTTCGGCGTGACACCGAGTGAATATAAAAAATTAAAAGGACTGAAGCGGCAGAATTTACGCGACCACATGAATGACTTGGAATTAATTTTCAATATGCTCGGTGAGCGAGTAACAACAGAAATCTCTCAGCAAGAAAAACCGGATAAACTATTTGCCAAAATCAGAAGATAAAAAAATATTGAAATAATATTCTGTAGTATTAAATACAATCAAGATAATTTATGTTTGCAAGAATCCGAGAAAAAGTAATTGCCCTCAGACAAAAAATCGCCCTCTCTAATAAAAAACTCATCGGTCTTGTCATAGTCCTTCTTACGGTAATCGCATTGCCTTTAATAGTTATTGCCTCCCAGCAAGAACAGGATATCCGCCAGCACGCCTCCGAACCAACATCTTCGCCTAACTTAACCAATCAACAAGAGGCATCATCTGCGACGACTAAAGATGCCGAACAAATTGAACTACTAACTAATCAATTATTCCAATTCAATAAAAAACTAACTGGCGATGTAGGATCTTTATCGGAAGAAGATCAAACAGCGAGAAACAGGGCAACCGCTAATCTTACAGAAATAGCTAAAAAGCGAAAGGCTTTACTTCTACAAGTTATAGAAGAAGACCCGGAACTCTTTTTGTCTATTGCTTTGAAACAGACTATGCAATCCTCCATGCCTGCTGCAATTCAAGAATATCTTGAAAAGGAAGTGACTGTTGAAGGGAAAACAGAAGTGCTTCATATTGATGATTTTAAAAATCCCGCTAATTCCAGATTCAATTATTTTTTGAAGATAGGCAATGAGAAGATTAATTTATTTCCTACTCAAGAACTTCCCATTCCATCCGGGGTTAAAGTCAGAATTAAAGGCATTCAATTGGATAACAATATCGTTACAACTGCAGATAGCATGTCTTTTCAAGTTTTGGAAGCAGCGCCCAAACCCGAGTCAGTCGGAGATCAGAAAACACTGGTACTGCTCATACGATTCAAAGATTCAGGAGATCCTCCTTTCACCAAAGAAAAAGCCCATGATCTTATTTTTAATGGGCAATTCCAGAAATTTTACAAGGAACAATCATATAATCAAGTTTCTTTCAGCGGAGATGTATTCGGATGGTTTTCTTTAACATACAATAATACTCATCAAGCTTGCGATGTCATTTACAGCAAGACTATTTCTAACGTCATTGATATTCCCAAACTTGTTGCTGACAACAATATTGAATTGGGAATCTACAGCCGGCTTATTTTTGTGGTTGACACTAATTATAGCGGATGCTCTTTTGTTGGAACATTTGAAACAACTATTAATGGTAAAACTTATCGCTTCTCCGAAGCTGCTGTTGGCGCTCATAATTACACTAACCCCTGGTTCAATCACCCGTTCGAATGGACAGAGCTTGATTTCACTTTAAGTCACGAGTTGGGACATAGTCTTGGAGTGCTACACGCAAATGGCTGGGACTGTAAGGATCAGACATTATACGGGGACTGCACTCATATAGAATACGGCAATTATTTTGATACCATGGGGATTGGCTCATTTTCGCTTCACTTCAATGCTTTCTACAAAGAACTGCTTGGCTGGATGAATTCTTCTTCGACTTTACTAATCAGCACTTCCGGCGTGTATACACTTAACCCTTTGGAATTAGATTCGGATAAAAAATTCGCCAAAATACAGATTCAAAACTCCAATGTTATCCCTTATGATTTGGAATATAGAAAAGGCATAGGCTTTGATGCAAATCTCAATAATGTCACGCTCTTATCTAACCAATCAGGCTTATTTATTAACCACATAATGACAGACCCTGCATTACCATTAAATTATTCTTATACTCATCTTTTAGATATTACTCCCTCATCAAAGTTTTGGGCTGATGATATCGACGACGCTGCATTAAATGGAGAAAAGATTTTTACAGACCCGGGCAGAGGAATAGCGATTGGCCCCATCATAAAAACAGACGCATCTTCTATAACTTTTGAAGTTAATCTTGCCATTCCATCTTGTGTTCGTCAGAAACCTTTGGCAAGCACTGTTTATATTTCTAACCCTGTGGTAGCCGGAGGTTTTGGCACCATAGATATCAAGCTTACGAATGCCGATGGCTTTGGTTGCGGCGAATCAAAATTCCATATAACACCCACCTTACCCTTAGGCTGGAAAATAATTGACATACATCCTTCCGACAATATCGTTATTGATGCAGACGGAAAATCTTCCATATATATTACTTTTAATCCTCCTGAAAATACTCCGGTTGGTGATTATTCGTTGAGTTATGATATTGTAAACCTACAGAGCGGTCTTAAAACGCATGCAGAACTTACTACAACAATTAAGCCTGCTCTTAAGATTTCGAAAATTGATCCGCAAACAGGAAATATTGGCACAGAAATTACAATTTTTGGCTCGGGATTCAGCGAAGACGCAAGCTATAATAAAATCTCTTTTTCTAATCCCCAAGGATATGCGATAACCAATTCAAAATTATTTCAATTACCAACTAATGAACAGGTATTAAAATTTACTGTTCCGGAGACAATATGCGCAAGCGGTGGATTGGGTGCTCCTGGAATACTTGGAGGGGGATGTTCGCCTAAATCAACCCCTTCGGGTACTTACGGAATAAATGTATACAATGACTTTAGTGGCAGTAATACTATGAACTTTCAGGTTATTGAACCTCCCACCCCCACCCCGGACTTAACCCCTATCCCCATCAACTGGAAAACTGATTCTGTTTCTCTTCAAGCTGACAATTTCTTTATTAAAATGGACAATAGAATATTTAAACCAAACTCTAACTTTAAACTTCATTCAGATTCAGGTAAACCAACCTTCACTACCAGCACTCTAGAAGCAACGTGGCTTGAGGGAAAAACAGAAATGAGACTTTTTATCTACTTTAGCATTGATGCCAACAATCAATGGAAGGTAACAGAAATGAGAACGTATGACGGCAAGACTCCCGGAAATTGGCTATACTATTTAGGAGGAGAGTCAGGCAAACTCGGCGTTCCATTTGCTAACAGCAACTACAGTAAGCAAAGCAAAGACGGCAAAGGATATGTTAATTTTGGAAAAATAAAATTAGAGCCCTTCTTAAATCTTGTCACTCCCACCCCAACTCCTAAGCCAACGGCTACTCCTACACTCAAACCTACACCAACACCCACCCCTATTCCCGTAAAAACAGTTAGCGTTTTAAATAAAGGAAGTTTTCCATTGTCAATTATAAATGTCTCTGATTCCAGCATTAACTTCACATGGAGAGATATTGGCACAGCTTACAAATATACTGTTGAATATTTCTATGGAGCTGCCAATATAAAATATAGTGTAAATAATACTCTTTCTTTATCTCCTGTTACCGCTCCTCCCGTTAATAGGCAGTATAAAAGTACGGTTAATTTGAGCACAAAACAAAGTATGCATATGCGAATGAAAGCTTGCAGAGGAATAAACGCTAATTGTTCATTTTCGGATGAACTTTTTATCACTACTAAATAGATAGCTTCTTATCTCCCCAACCAAATATAAAGAACCCGTAACGACAATAATTGCCCTATTGTTAAATTGCTTCATTGCTAAATTGCTCATAACTAATGCTTTCTCCAGGGCTTTTTGCGAGTCTTTTTCAACGGCAACCTTAACATCTTTCTTAATACTTAATACTTCATACTTAATACTTTCCGCGTCCGCGGAAGCGTGTAAGCTAACATCTGTTTTTGCGCTAAACTCCGTAACAATAATTTCATCCGCTACTTTTACAATTTCCCTAAGCATTTTTTTAATATCTTTATCGAATTTAAAACCAATTATAAAAATCTTCTTTTTTTTTGGGAAGAGTTTTTTAAGACTTTTTAGAAACTCTTTCATTTTTACGGGATTATGCGCGCCGTCGAGAACAATTGTTGCCTTCTTGTCATGCTGAACTGGTTTCAGCATCTCATTCTTTCGTAAAGAGACCTGCCTGCGGGCAGGAGATCCCGAAACAAGTTCGGGATGACATTTTATAACCTCAAACCGCCCCGGGAAAAAGGCTGTTGACAAAGCTTTTCTAATATCTTTTTCCAAAACTTTCTTGTCCCTCGAAGCTTCAGCGAAGTGGGAAAACCCAAACTTTTTTAATTGCAATACTGCTTCAACTGCCAAACTCGCATTCTCTTTCTGATAATCTCCCAACAAAGATAATTTGTAATTTTCAATAATTGACTCATCAAAATCTTTTCCAAGTCTGAATAATTTTGCTCCAACCTTTTCACATCTATCTTCAATTATTTTAATTACCGAAGACTTCTTTACTCCCGATATGACAACTAAAGGGGTGGCAAAAGAGGAAGGGCTCCCGACAGCGCGGACTGAGCCTGTCGAAGGAGCACTGGCGGGAGGGATTACTTTTGACAGGACCCCGTGTAATTTTATAATCCCCGCTTTGGTTCTGGCGATTTTCTCAATTGTTTTTCCCAAAATATCCGTGTGGTCCAAACCCACATTAGTCAGAACCGCAACCAAAGGATAAAGCGTGTTCGTCGCGTCAAACTCCCCTCCCATCCCCACTTCCGCAACCGCGATATCTACTTTCCGGTCTACAAAGTATTTAAACGCCATTGCTATTAAAATCTCAAAATACGACGGAGCTCCAACCGGCATCTTCCTCATTAGTTCAATAGTCTGAATCATTGAACTGACAATGTCCGTAAATTTTTCATCCGAAATTTGCTCCCCATTTATTTGCAATCTTTCATTTACTTTTTGCAGGTGCGGGGAGATTGTTAAACCAACCTTATAACCTGCGGTTTTCAAAATATGGGAAATTAGATATGCAGTTGAACCTTTCCCTGATGTTCCGCCAACCAAAATTGATTTAAATTTTTCCTGCGGGTCCCCCAAAAGAGACAAAAAAATCCGCATTCTTTCCAGCGGATCATGATGTCTTAGGAATTGCGGATCGATTTTATAATAAATCTTTCCAATAAAACTTTCCAGATATTCCAGGGCTTGCTTATAATTATTAGTCTTCATGAATATTGAATAATGCCCTTGACTATTTTAGAGTTTTCCATAATAATGGTATATTGTTGATTTCATAGTTAAAGATTCCTTCTTTGGTCTTCAAAGTAAGTGAATCCAATCACTTACATGTTATCATTTTATTATAAAATTGCGAGCACCAAACCCACACTTATATCCCTTGATTCCTTGAGGACTCAAGAGGATTTGGCAATTATCAAGAAAAATCTTAGCGAAAAAGTCAAAAAAATATTTAAAGGATCGTTGGCGATTAGAGAAGTTGATGCCGGCTCTACAAATGCTTGCGAGCAGGAACTAAATGCGTTAACCAATACTTTTTATGACATTGAGCGGTTCGGAATTCATTTTGTCGCATCCCCAAGACATGCTGACATGCTTATAGTTACGGGACCTGTTACCAGAAACATGGAATATGCTTTGAAAAAAACCTATGAAGCAACGCCGGACCCAAAGATTGTTCTTGCTTTGGGAAACGACGCGATTGACGGCGGAATATTTAAAGGGTCTTACGCTGTTTTAGATGGAGTTCACAACGTAATACCGGTTGATTTTCAAATACCCGGAGATCCCCCAACAGCCAAAAACATATTGCGCTCACTCTTGCGAATTTTGGAAATTATAGAAAAAAATAAAAGTTAGTTATTGTTATGCTCTACGTATTTATTTTGCTGTTAAGTATTTTTTTTGCGGGCGCGCTGGGGTCGCTTCTTCTTCAGAAAAAAGAAAATCATGCGCATCTTTTTGCCGGTGTTTTTGCAATCACAGGATCACTAGCGGGAATCCTATTTTCTTTTTCCCTGCTTTTTACTCAAGGTAAATTCTCAGCAACAATTCCCACCTCTTTCCCTCTTTTAAAAATTTCCTTAAATATAGATTCTCTTTCAGCGCTTTTCATTTTAATAATTTCTACTGTTGCGCTTTGCTCCTCTATCTATGGGCTATCTTACATGAAACATTATTATCAAAAATATAACGTTGGCTTATTCGGCTTTTTTTATAACCTTTTTATCCTAAGCATGATTTTGGTTGCAACCGCAAACAACGGCCTTTATTTTCTATTTGTCTGGGAACTGATGTCTTTAGCTTCGTTTTTTTTGGTTATTTTCGAACATGATCGCAATGAGACAATACGAAGCGGTATTATTTATTTCATTATGGCTCACATCGGGACTGCTTTTATTCTTCTGGCATTTTTAATGCTTTATATTTCTACAGGCTCTTTTGAGTTTTTGGCAATTAAAAAAGCTTCAGGATCCATGCCTTTGCTCATTAAAAACGTTGTTTTCATACTAATGCTTCTGGGTTTCGGGACAAAAGCCGGAATAATTCCGCTGCACATTTGGCTGCCCAAAGCTCATTCCGCTGCCCCTTCCCAAGTGTCATCCCTCATGTCCGGCGTGATGATAAAAATGGGAATTTTTATGATGATAAGATTTTTTGTGGATATTTTTACACAAGCTCCGTTGTGGTGGGGTTTGACCATGCTTATAATAGGCGCTATTTCATCTGTTCTGGGAGTACTTTATGCTCTTTCAGAACACGACATAAAACGTCTTTTGGCATACCACAGCATTGAGAATGTAGGAATTATTTTACTGGGAGTCGGAGCGGGAATTACTTTTGCCTCTCTTGGTCTCTACTCATTTGGGGCGCTGGCAATTTTGGCCGGATTGTTCCATACGATAAACCATGCTATTTTCAAATCGCTTTTGTTTTTCGCGGCAGGATCCGTAATCAATCAAACGCATACCAGAAACATTGAAGAATATGGAGGCCTGATAAAACTCATGCCTTATACCGCTGTCTTTTTCCTGATCGGAAGTATCGCAATTTCAGGGCTGCCTCCTTTCAATGGTTTCGTAAGCGAGTGGTTAACTTTCCAGGCTCTTTTTGCCGGCATTGGCTCAACTGTAGTTATTATCAAAAGTGTTTTTATTTTTGCCGCTGTCTGCCTTGCTCTAACAGGAGGACTTGCGGCTGCCTGTTTTGTCAAAGCCTTCGGTACGGCTTTTCTGGCCAGACCAAGAAGCAAAGAAGCAGAAAAAGCAAAAGAATCCGAATTCAGCCTTTTGTCCGCAATGGCTATTCTCGCATCGCTTTGCCTTGCCCTTGGAGTCCTCTCAAGCTTTTTTATTCCAATACTTACGAGGGTTTCACAAAGTCTTGGAAATTTTTCCTCAAAATCAACAGCCATCTCAACCAATTTAATATCTATCAGCGTTAATAATAATTTCGGTCTTCTGAATATGCAGGCCGTATTGGGGGGATTATTACTGGCGCTTATTCTTGTTTTTATCGTTATTTATACATTCACAGGGAAACAAAAGATCAAATTTTCAGAAACCTGGGCCTGCGGTTTTTATTCTATAAATCCAAAAGCGGAAATCACTTCTACCGGTTTCTCCAGATCTCTTATTCTTATATTTAGAGGCATCTTCCAACCGACAAAACAAAGTACTATGGACTATGTTGACGCGGATATCCGCTATTTTACAAAATCCAAAACTATCACCTTAACAACTGCAAATCTATACGAAAAATATATATATTATCCGGCCCAACGGATATTATTTTCTTTATCAAGACAGGTAAAGAAAATCCAAAGCGGGAACATTAATCAATACCTGCTGTACATTTTCATAACGCTCATAGCCCTTCTTGTTTGGGCAAGATTTTTTTAAAATATGGTATTGTTATTTTTACTTAAATTATTTTTAATCCCGATGCTTTCCCCTCTTTGCGTGGGAATTATAAGAAAAGTAAAAGCGATAATGCAGAACAGGAAAGGCGCATCCATAATGCAGCCGTATTTTGATTTATATAAACTCTTTCATAAGGATGAGGTTATTTCCAAAAACGCATCATGGATTTTCCGCTTTGCTCCTTATCTTATATTTGCCATAAGCATACTAATACCTCTTGGAATTCCCCTGATAGCAAGCGCCGAATCAATCTCGCCTATTAGCGATTTCATAGTTATTGTTTATTTGCTTGCTCTTTCAACTTTTTTCTTAAGCCTAAGCGGAATAGATGTCGGGAGCGCTTTTGGAGGATTCGGGTCAAGCAGGGAAATGACACTTTCCGCTCTTACCGAAGGCGTGCTTATGTTTTCTATGATCCCAATTGCGCTTATAGCCCAAACAACCAACTTAACCATGATGGCCGCTACAGCATCTTCTCTGCCTCTAAATGATTTCTTCCCAATCTCCATTGCTTTTGTAGGATTTTTTATTGCGATGCTCTCTGAAACAGGACGAATTCCTTTTGATAATCCCGCGACTCATTTGGAACTGACAATGATCCATGAGGCAATGATCTTGGAGCATTCAGGCAAGCGTTTGGCTCTTATCGAATGGGCGTCAGCCAACAAACTTCTGATTTTTGCAGCCTTAGGTATAAACATGTTCTTTCCCTGGGGAATAGCTCATGACTTGACTTTGGATAAAATCGCAGTTTCCTTATTTTTTTTCCTTGTGAAGCTCTTGATTCTTATCGCCGCTATAGCCTTTATGGAGTCTAGCACTGCGAAATTCAGACTCTTCAGACTGCCTGATGTTTTGTTAACAGGATTGATATTTGGCATAATCGCCATAATCACAACAATTATTTAATATGGAAATCTTAAATATGCAAACCGTATTTGTTTTCGAAGCAATCATTTTCGTATCAGCGGTTCTGATGCATGTTGTCAAAAGAAATTCTACGATAATTATTATTTATCTCTGCCAGTCACTAGCCCTGGTCGGACTTTTAGGCATTCACGCTTACCAGGAACAATCTACCGGCTCTTTCCTGATTGCATTAATTGTTCTTGTGATCAAAGTTCTAATTGCGCCAAGATTTTTCCTAAGACTGATTAATCGCAGCCACCAGAATCTTTCCGCTTCTACCTACATCAATGTCCCCATGACATTGGGTGTAATAATCGGATTAATTTTCTTCGCTCAATCAGACATTTTCTCCCCCTTTAACAAGCTCCTGGGAGAAATGCCTGCACTGCGTATGATGCTTATATCTGCTATTTTCATATCTTTATTCCTTACGATCAACAGAAAAGGAGTTTTATCTCAAATTATAGGAGTTCTGTCTTTGGAGAATAGCATTGTGGCATTCGGATTTTTCGTAGGATTACGCCAGCCTTTTAACCTTGAACTGGGAATACTTTTCGATATTCTGATTTTGGTCATAGTTTCAACGGTTTTCGTATCAATGGTCTACAGACAATTTGATTCTTACGATGTAACTCGCATGAAGCATCTTAAAGAGGAATAATTTTATGATACTATCTTTAGTTATTTTAGTGCCGTTGGCAGCTTCCATCCTTTCGCTTCTTGTAGCAAAAAGAGCGAAAAATTTATACAGAATAGCTGCTGCTGCCTCTTTCATTGAGCTTGCGGCTTCTTCAGCCGTAACTTATTCAATCGCAGTGAATAATTCTCCTTTCTCATGGACGCCTTATTTCTCGGTTGATTTCTTGGGAGCAATTTTGCTGATGTTGGTTGCAATCGTGGGACTTGCAACATCAATATATTCTATCGGATACTTTAAAGCCGAAGTAGATAAAAAAATTATCGGCTTTCACAGAGTGAGAGAATATTTCATACTTTTGCATTTATTTTTAATGGCAATGTTTTTTGCGATAACCACAACAAGCCCGGTTCTGATGTGGATTGCCATTGAAGCTACAACTCTCTCAACAGCCTTCCTCATAAGTTTTTATAATAAGCCATCTGCCATGGAAGCGGCATGGAAATATCTGATTATCAATTCTATCGGACTTTTAATAGGATTCCTGGGCACATTGCTCTTTTTATCTATTGTTTCCCACCCCTATCCTATAAATTTAATAGACTGGAGCGCATTGGCAAAAAATGCTTCCAATGCAAATCCCCTTATAGTTAAAATTGCTTTTGTTCTTGTATTGATCGGGTACGGAACAAAAGTCGGGCTTGCGCCCATGCACACATGGCTGCCGGATGCCCACAGCAAAGCACCTGTACCTTTAAGCAGTCTTCTTTCCGGAGTCTTATTAAATGTTGCTTTCCTTGCAATCATACGTTTCAAAATAGTTACCGACTTGTCCGTAGGAGCTAACTTCTCACAAGGACTTCTGATATTCTTTGGAATTTTGTCTATCGTAATCGCCTCCCTTATTATTCTTATGCAGAAAAATTATAAGAGGCTTTTGGCGTACTCAAGCATTGAACATATGGGAATTATTGCTTTGGGATTTGGATTTGGAGGCATTGGAATTTTCGCGGCATTATTGCACATGGTATACCACTCGCTCGCAAAATCCATGCTGTTTTTAGCCTCAGGAAATATTTTCCTGAAATATAGTACCACTAGAATATCAAGCACAAAAGGAGCGATCTTCGTTCTCCCCGTTACGGGAGTTCTGTTCCTTGCCGGATTTTTGGCTATAACAGGAATTCCGCCCTTTGGCACGTTTCTGACCGAGATATACATTGTTTCGGCCGGACTCAAAAATCATCCTGTCATTGTAATCACTGCTATTATCGCGCTTACTCTTGCTTTCGTAGGTTTTCTAAGAAGCGTTTTCTCTATGGCTTATGGCGAACCCGGAGAAATTACAAAAGGAGAGAAAAGCAAATGGACTACTCTTCCTCTGATTGCTATATTTATTATCTTGCTTGCATTAAGCTTATATTTGCCTGACTTCATAAAAGTCTTCATACAAAATGCCAGCGCTTTGATTTCTAAAACCATATGAAAGCATCAGAAATAATAAAACAATATATTCCGGAAGTAAAAAATGCCAAAACAGAGGGCAATTTGCTTCTTTTTGAGGTAACTGCATCAGAATTGGCAGCTAAATATTCTGAACTGTATGTAACGAATAAACTGCCTTTAAAAACTATAAAAGCAACTGACGAAAGAAAAAAAGACGGGTGCTTTAGAATTTATTACATTTTCGGCGTGCCTTCGGAAAATATATTTATAGCCCCCTATTTGAGCCTGAAGGATACTGCCTCTTTCCCGTCAATTGTCCCGACAATTCATGAAGCAACCCGCTATGAGCTGGAAATAAAATCATTTTTCGGTCTTGATCCGGCAGGACATCCCCAATCAGGCGAACAATTTATCCTGCAGGAAAACTGGCCATTAGATGCATTTCCTTTGCGTAAAGATTTTCTCTGGGACAAAAGGCCGCCGACGGCTCACAATCCCTATCATTTTCAGGAAGTTGAGGGAGAGGGAATTTACGAAATACCGGTTGGGCCTGTTCATGCCGGAATAATTGAGCCAGGTCATTTTAGATTCAGCGTTGCAGGAGAAGAAATTGTTTCCCTTGAACCGCAGCTGGGATATACCCATAAAGGAAGCGAAAAATTATTTGAAATACTGCCTTTGGAAGACAAAATCAGACTTTCAGAAAGAATTTCCGGCGATAGCTCATTTGCTCATTCTCTGGCTTTCTGCATGGCCATGGAAAGCTTAAGCGATATAAAGACTTCTGCCCGCGCGGATTATCTAAGACTTATATTTGCCGAACTGGAGCGAATTGCCAATCACTTTGGCGATATTGGTTTCATTATGAATGACACGGGTTTTGCTTTCGGAGGAAGCAACGGAACAAGACTTCGCGAGTATATCATGCAATGGAATGAAAAACTTACAGGAAGCAGATTTTTGCGCGGCGTTAACACAATTGGCACAGTTACCAAAGACATTTCAAGCTCCGACAAAAAAGAATTAACAGATTCCCTTGGAAAAATAGAAAAAGATTTTTCTGAAGTAATTAGTATCGCGGAAGATAACGAATCTTTAATTAACCGCCTCAAAGGAACCGGAACTCTAAATCTGCAGGCAGGCTTGGATCATGGAATAACCGGCATAGCGGCGAAAGCACTGGGAATTCAATCTGATGCCAGAATAAATCATCCATACGGCGCTTACAAAGATCTTCCTCTCCATATCTCAACCGAGCAATCAGGAGATGTTTATAGTCGGTATCGCGTGAGAGTTAAAGAGGTAAATTCGTCAATTGCTCTTCTTAAAAAAGCTTTGGAAAAACTCCCTGAAAGCAATCTTGAAAACGGAAAGAATATCAAACTTAGGAAAAATTCCTACGCAGTCAGCGTTGCTGAAGGATGGCGCGGAGATATTGTTTATTTTGTAAAAACAGATGAAAAAGGAAATATTGAAAGAGTCGGAATCAGGGACTGCTCATTTCTAAATTGGGCTGCTCTGCCTCATGCAGTTTTGGGAAATATAATCCCCGATTTCCCATTAATTAACAAAAGCTTCAACCTCTCCTACTCCGGCAATGATAGGTAAAATTAACGCTATGAACCGGAGCAGAAAGTTTATGTTTTTTTGTGATGCGAAATCTCAATTGATATAATTTTACGAACTCTAAATTAATACAACTGAAGGAACAGTTAAACCTTCAGTTTAAACTTGTAAACCACTTTTCCCATTGCTTCAGCTCTGACTGTTTCTCCTTTAATTCTTACCCATATTCTGTAGGTAATAAATTCGTTGGGAACTCTGTATCTTTTTCCAAAAAGAGATATTGAAGAATCACGATAGACGAGTCTCCTAATGGTAATCGTCAGAAGTTCTTGGAGCTCCTGTTTAGGTTTTCTCTTTTCACATGGAAGGTAAGCCTCAGCAGGAGTCCTTCCATTCATTCCAATGCCACTATGCTTAAACTCCTCATTAAACTTAATCTGCCATTTAAAGAATCTTCTATTTAGTTCTTCAAAGGATTTAACGTCAAGATTTTCTCTGGCAAAATCTTGTTGAACAAATCTCCAGAATTTTTCAATCTTACCTTTAGTCTGCACTCTATGAGTAAAAATCAGGTCAATTCCTAAAGCTTTTGCATAAAACCGGAAGGTTGACTGAGCATATTCACCCGTCTGAGTGTACCTTGCGTTTGCTTTGTATTGCGAGCCCTTGTCTTGAAGCATTTTCTTGGATAATCCCCATTGAAATAGACAGTGATACCAGACTCGAAAGACATTCATTTGTGTTTGTTGGGAAAACCATTTTCCCCCAAGGATAAACCTTGAATGGTCATCAATAGTTGCAACCAAATATGCATCACCCAAAAAGGGGAAATATAATTTTCCCTGAATATCTGACTGCCATAAATCATTTGGGTAAGGCGCGACAAAACGGGTAATTGGCTTCAATCTCTCAACGTTTAGTTGATTTAAACCATACTCAACCCAGACCTGCTGAATTCTCCTTATGGAAATGGCGGAAATGCTGGCCAATCTCAAGAACTTTTCTAGCTGATCTCCAGTTGCCTTTTTTCTTTAATTTCAGCACCTCTGAAAGCTGTCTGGGAGTTAATTTGCGGTTGTTACTATGTCTCAAATCCCTTAGGGCATCCAATCCGCTTCTTGTAACTTTATTTAGGTAACGATAAATGGTTAATCTTTTACAACCTAGTATACCTGCCGCTTCTTTACTGGCAATTTTGCCTTTTAAAAGTTTCCCTATTGTTTCCTTTTTAAATTCTAAACTTTGTCTTTTCAATTTTCTCACCTCCTATCTTTTTGGAAGATAAGTGTAACAATTCAGATTTCGTTTAGATGTATCTATTTAGATTTCGCGTAACATTTTTTTTAATTTTCTTGACAATAAATTAAAACCGTGCAACAATAAGTTGTGGCAAAAACAAAAAAACAGAAAAGCATGTCTGAGGATACAAGGACAATTGTCGCTATTCTTCTTTTGCTTTTCGCATATCCCGTTGGATTCATTTTCATGTTGGGCTGGACTAATTGGTCAAAGGGAGTAAAATGGCTTGTTAGTATTCCTCTGATTATTTCTATTTTAGCTTTTATTATTTTTATTTTAGGAATACTATTCTATGCACGCACAGCACGTACCGATCCTTACATACCTACATCTAAACAACTCGACGAAGTGGGACGAAAAGCAATCTGCCTTCAAAAATGCGGATTAGATACCAAAGATACTGCATGCATCAATACATGCATGAATAACCCTACTGCTCCCGCTCAATAACTACACAAACCGGGCTTGAATATATCAAATGCGTCTCGGGCTTTTGAGAATATCCAAAAAGAAATCGGACCCTATAATTCTTTAACTTTTTCAATAATAATTGCATAGGTTTTTTTGTTTTTATCTGAAAATATTTGTTGGCATTTATTAGCAACACACTGAGTATTTGTTTTCATAGCATCCGTATTGGATTTATTTGGCAAATAAATCGCCTCTATTGACACATTCTTTCCCAGATATTGATCTAAATTATCGCTACTTTTTGCAACATAAAAAGAGCCATCCGGAATATTGTGCGTACACGCTACGGTGTAAATACCATTTTTATCTTTTTGAATAGAACATATTGCATTTACACCTATTGCTGGATTAGGAGGACCAATTGGAGAAATCATTGCTTCATAGAAAAACCACCCGATAAAACCCAAAGAACATACTAGAAGAACAGTAAGAGTAACCAGCTTCGCATTCATTAATAATAACATTATATCACTTTTATTCGTGCGCAAACCGGGTTTATTTCCCAGGCGGGATTTACAATTAGCTTGACAATTAGCTTGACAATTCCCTGAAATATAGCTATAATGATGTTCATGCATAGACCTACCTACACTATTACCCCAAAACTCTTAAGCGCTGTAAGCGAAATAGAACGTTTGTACGGAAGACTGGAAGGAATGAAGGCGCCTCAAAGTCTGCTTCTTAATCTTGAGCGGGATAATCTTATCGAGTCCTCATATGCTTCCAATAGTATCGAGGGGAATTCTCTTTCTCAACCAGCCGTTACCAATCTACTGTTAAATGACAGAGTTCCGACCAACCGTGACGAAAAAGAAGTTGTCAATTATTTTCAGACTCTTAAGACTCTTGAAAAACGACTGAAGGAGCCCATAACTGTAACGGAGATTTTAAGTATCCATGCTCAACTAATGTCCGGTATAGATGACAAAAATAAAGGACAAATAAGGAATGAAGAAATCATCGTGGGCAACCGTGACGCACAGGGAGAGTTTTTGATAAGACACAATCCTCCTTTTCACGATAGGGCAACTATTGAAAAAGCATTACGAGAATTAACAAGTTGGCTAGGAGTGAGCAAGGAACTTCCTATTCTTAAAGCCGGAATATTCCATCATCAATTTGTCTATATCCATCCTTTTGTCGATGGAAATGGTAGAACATGTCGCTTGACTACTGCTCTCATCTTTTTAAAACATAATTACCTGATTAATAAATACTTTGTCCTGGATGATTACTATGACATTGATAGAAATAGCTATTCAGATAATCTACATTCCGCTGACAACGGAAATCAAACACAATGGCTTGAGTATTTCGCAGAGGGAGTAAAATTTTCTCTACAGAGCGCTCTTGGTCGTATTGAAGCTGGAATGAATCAACTCTCTTTTGGCATGCGTCCCAGTCCACGAGAGACTGATGCATTAAAAATAATACAAAAATACCGACAAATGAATACAGCAGATTTGGTAAGAGAATTGAAAATTACCAGACAGCAAGCCTTCAATCTATTAAAAGCATTGACTGAAAAAGGATTTATAGAGAAGAAAGGAAGCACGAAAGATAGTTACTATATTCTAAAAGACTAAAATTACTCGTGATTCGCATGGGGCCAAACCACACACGAACCGGGCTTGAAATAGATGAACAAATGAGGACTTTCCCATAATTAACAAAAGCTTCAACCTCTCCTACTCAGGCTCCGACCGCTAGGGAATTTTTATAAGTCGGAGGCGAGTTTGAAGCCGAGTTTTTGATACCAAGTGTCAAAAGAAAATATTGTCTGCGCATTAAGTTTTTTGGCAGTAGCTGCAACAAGCGCGTCAAAAAAAGTATTCTTCTTGGAGCCTTTAGGATTATAGATTTCCGCAGCCTCTTGCATTATATACTCATCAACATATTCCACCTCGAATAATCCTTTTTTATAGTGTTGGACTAATAAATCTGCAACAGTAGGATTTGCTAATTTTCGATGCAGCGTCGTAATTGCCTCTGCTATAGCAGTATTAGGAAAAATAACAGTGTGTCCCTCCGAATATAAATACTTGCTAATTTTCGATGCTTCTTCATAATGACTGTCTTCTTCCAGAAATAAAGCAATTAACACATCGGCATCGCCAATAATAATCATAACGTTTACACTCTAGCGTTAGGGTTTCTTTTCTTACCGCCCCATGTATAATAATCATGGTTTTCAGATAAATCTCTTGGACCCTTTATATGAAGTTTTTTTGCCAAATTTGCAATATCAATAAGCGCCCTCGCAGAAGAAGATTTTTTGGGCTCGACTATTTTTAAGCCCGCTTCCAAAATGTTTCGGGTAACTTCCGCCTTGCTTTTGCCTCTCAAACGGGCCAAATAAGCGATTTCCCTATTCATTTCTTCGGGTAAATAAATATGTGTTCTTTGCATAATACATATTATAGCACATGTAACATGTGTATGTCAAGATTACACGGACTATTTACCTTGACTGTGGTAATTTTACTTGCTACAATGCCTCACCTATGATTGAAAGAGGAATTAATCCGCCTCAAAAAGATTCCATTAATAGTCTTGTTGAACTTAGGAGGGCATTTCGGAGGACGCACAACAACCGTCAGCCCCTTAACGATGATACAATTGACAAAACTCTTGAACTTCCGCTTTTAGGAGATGACCAGGAACAGGGAGGCAAAGATGGGGAAGGATTTATCACCGTTAACGGACGCGAGGAATTCATTGTTTATCAAGGAACTCCGTATAATCTTATTCGTGAGGGGATCAATTGGGTTAAACCAACATCTTCTGATGTAGTATACGATCTGGGATGCGGTTACGGAAGAGTCTGCCTGTATGGAGCACTTACAACACGTGCGAAATGGAAAGGAATAGACGTTGTCAAATCTCGGCTAAGTGCTGCTCGAAGAACAAAAAAAAGACTGAATATTCCGAATGTAGAATTTATTCAAGGGAATGTTGTGGATCAAGATTTGTCCGACGGAACTATATTTTACTTATTTAACCCATTTAATGCAGATACGCAAGCTGAAGTAGTAAACAAGTTAAAAGAAATTGCAGAAAAGAAACCAATTCGTATTCTTTCATATTGGACTTGGTATTCTGAAACCGATCACAACAATATTCCCTCTTGGCTTAGGCTTATTAATCAAAGTCGTCAGAATTATTATTTTATGCAGCTCGCATCAAAATAAGTATTTTTGTGGATCGGGATGGAATCCTCCTTCGCTCCATTCGGAGCTTCGGAAGGACAAGTCGGACCATCTACTTGTCGCCTCAGGCGACCGTTCTACCAGTGGATCGGGATGGAATCGGACCATCTACTTCTTCATTATCAGTGAAGCGTTCTACCAGTGAACTACCGATCCAAATACAAAACATTATAGCAAATCATTCAACTTGATGTCACGGCATCACTTCTTGGAGTTTTAAGAATATCTAGGCTTTGGGTTATCTGTGCCAGTTTTTATGTACGCGTTAATCCTTGCTCCTTCTCCAAGTATTGCACTTCTAATATCAATAGCTCTTTTGGTTACGCTTTTTGAGTCTTTTGGTAGATCTTCTTTTGTTTTATCAGAAACAAAGTAAATAATGTTAGTATTATCCCAAAGTGGTTGTTGTTCTAAAACAGCTCTAGAATTAATAGTGCGGGCTATTCTTGGTAAATGCCATCTTGCCTGAACTAAAGCCATTCTTTGATTCTTCGCTATCAATTCTTCAAGCAATTCTTTTGGAAACCGTTGAAATTGAGTCAGAGTATTTGCATCTTTTGGATCGTCAGTTTCAGAAAGTGTTTCTATCTTAATTTTATTTGGGGGGATAGGAAAACTACCTGATTCTATAGCATCTCTAAATTGTTTATTTTGAAGATTTGTTCCGTTGTAAAAAAGAATTGGGCCGGACTTTTTAATATCGTCCATTAAAATATCTTTGACATTTTTATTTAGCCTTATAGCGGTAATTTCTCGGACAAGCTGTGCTGCAAAGTCTGTTTGCTGTCTGTCATCCTCCCTAAAAAGATCACTTTTGGCAAACTCTGGAGAACTTAGAAGATACGGAGTGGGTTCAGCGTTGTAAGCACCGCGTCCAGAAATAGCCCAGAC
>CAZRWL010000003.1:61817-65709 GCA_964603935.1 uncultured Gammaproteobacteria bacterium
TCCCGGTATTCTTCTAAAACCTGTTTTGCCCATTTCCTGCTTTCGGTTTTTTCTTCCTGGGGTGTTTCCTGCATATTTATTATTTTACCATTTTTTAGACTTTTTCTCGAATATTGTTTTCTTAACTCTCTTTCTCTTAAAAGCGCCTGTTTCAATATCTATATCCAGCTGTTTTTCACTAAATCCTGTCTCATCTTCTGATTTAGTCTTACTTTTTTCTCTTTCCATAACTTACCCTTCGACTTTGCTCAGGGTCTTTGAGGCGCGAGTCGGATTCGAACCGGCGTATGGTTGTTTTGCAAACAACTGTGTTAACCGCTTCACCATCGCGCCAACAGGGTTAAGTATACCAAAAGAGGCTAAGTTTTGAAAGCTAAGAATTTACAAGTTGCTTTCTGCGTGCTCCATTATTTGCGCCCATCTTTTGAAATCTTTTTTATACACAAAGAAATGCAGCTTTCTTGAAGTTGGAAAATTGGATATCCTGCCAACTCCGCCGGAAGCAATAATTTTTTTTCTCCAAAACAATCTCAAATCGTTTAACAAAATTCTCCTAAGATTGCCAAGATCCAAATTGGAAGGGTCGATTTCCGGCTTTCTTATAAATGTCCTTTCGGATTTATCAATAGGATTTCCTCTTATCAAGGCCAATACTTCAGGCACCAAACAACTAGCCTTTAGCCGTCTCTGCTCTGCGTCATCCGGTTTCAGATCGAATTTGGAAGCCATATCTTTATAGAATTGAGGCTCTGTTTGGGAAAGACTTTTTGAAGCAATATCTGTCCCTATTTTTGCCCCTATCGTGCGCGCAGCCATTTCTCCAGCCATACCCGACAACATATTAGCGCCCTTAACAATTTTGCTTAAAAGATTTCTTTGATGAATACCAATAGGAACATCATAAAGTCTTTGTGTTTTCTTTTTTAAATCTTCCTGTAAATTTCGCGATGTTGCTACAGACGTAGATGCTCCCTTTGATACGCCCTGCATGATTATTCTGGTTTTCTCAAATTCCTTAGTATCTGTTGATAATTGTTTTTGCATAAATTCGGCATATAATTCTCCGTGCGGCTCAAAACCTCTTTTCTTTACGTCTTCCACCCATTCCGGAGTAACTTTTCCCCCAAATGCTTGAGGCGCACCAACCAAATAAATATCTATTACCGGCGGCCGTTCTCCCCTCCTTAAGGCTCCCATTATTCTTGGCATCTCCCGAATAAACCTATCAATCCCTAAATCTAAAACACTATAAGGATTGCCTCCTCCGCCCGCACCAAAAGCCGGCTGAAGAAAATAAGCATAATGTTTGGGCTTATCTTCTGAGCCATTTGTTAAACCAGATTCTTGAGCCATATTAATTTGAGGATTAATCTTTTTTATTAATTCCGGAGCTACGCTAAGATGAACCGAAGAAAAACTAATACCCGGAAATTTTTCCGAATTGTTGATCTGAAAACTTTCTATTGCTTGCCTGTTTATTTCGTCAAAAACAATGTCCAAAGACCTTTCGTGCCCCGGAATTTTGTTTTTTGCCTCTTTTCTTATTGCTGTTACATACGGAGCAGCTAATTCTGAATTCTGCCTACTTTCCTGTAAATGTTGTCTTTCCATACATTACGCTTTACCATTTACCACAATAGCTGTCAATAATCCATCCTTAACCATCCTTACCTCACGGATTTTTGTTTTACTCTTGCAGGTTTACGAAGCCATGCCGTATAAACATATCCCTTAGCATATTCCCATAATGTTGGCACAAACCTATCCTCCCATCTGCGGGCAGATGTCCTCACAGATAAGTCATTGACTACCTTTACTTTACCTACCCTATTCAGCCTTATTCCCAAATCAATATCCGGACTCATTTCAAACATTGTATCTAGGCCTCCTACTTTCAAAAAAGCATCTCTTCTTACTGCAAAATTAAACCCGGTTAGATTTGGCTTATCAATAAATGAACTTACATGCAAAAATATTGTATATAATGCGCCTGTTGAAATATTTATAAAGTCTGATTTGGTATCAAGCCTTACCCTTCCTGTTATTGCAACTACATTGGGATCTTCGAATACCTTTTCTATAATCTTAAGCCAATTGGAACTAACTTTCGTGTCCGCATCAATAACCGCAATAATATCCCCTTTTGCCTGCTCCATGCCTTTTTGGAGCGCAAAAACATATCCTTGTTTTTTTTCCAAAATTACTCTGGCGCCAAACTCTTTTGCAATTCGTGCAGTTTTGTCTGTCGAATTATTGTCTACGACAATAACGCTAAACTGATCTTTGGGATATGTCTGATTGTCAAGCGACTCCAAACACTTAGGCAAGTATTTTTCTTCATTAAAAGCTGCGATAACCACGCCGATAAATCTCATAGGTGCTGTCTCAAAAAAGACGTAGTTGCGCGGAAAAGCGGAACAAGCGTCGCGCGATTAATTTTGCGTAACATTTCTACCCTTGGCTTATAAGTTGATAATACTTTTTTATAATATTCTAAAAGCTGCTTGGTTAAATATTTGCTCTCAAAATTCTTTCTTGCTATTTCTTTCGCCCGATTTCCAAACTGCCGACGAAGATTATTATCTCTCAAAAGCTGTATTGTTTTTTGAGCAAAAATTTCCTGATCCGCAGAAACGCTAAAACCGGTTTCGCCATCTATCACCAGACTGTCAAAAGCCGGGTCTCTAACAACAACTATTGGAAGTCCGCTTGCGGCCGCTTCCAATACGCAAATACCCTGAGTCTCTGTTGTAGACGCAAATATAAATATGTCCGCATCCCTGTAAATATCCGGCATAAGCTCTAACTCTGCCTTTTTCGTAAAATGTATTGTCTTTGACAAACCGAGTTTTTCTGCCAAACGCTTAAGACTGTTTAACTCGCCGCCTTGACCCGCTATAACAAAATCGGTGTTTTTCTCTTGACTTTGGAGCTTTTTAAACATATTGATAAGGAAGGGAAAGTTTTTTTCTTTACCCAACCTACCAACAGTTAAAAGAATTTTATGATCTTTTGGTATAAAAAAGCGCTTATGCAAATATCCCTTTTTTCTTTTTTGGAAACGCGAATAATCAACAAAGCCGGGTATTACTTTTATCTGCTTTTTTACTCCATATGTTATTAATTCGTCTTTCATTTTTTCGGATGGCGTTATAATGCCATCACAAATGTCCGCAAACATGCGAAGCCCCAAAGCCACCATGCCGGGACGAACTACCTTACCATTCAAAAAATAGTGCGTATACTTTGTATGCAGGGTATGAAATGTCAGAATAAAAGGAACCCCTCTTAGCTTCGCTACTTGACAGCCAAAAAAAGAAAATGCTCCGTTGCCATGAGCATGGATAAGGTCGAAATTTATACGGAAAATCTGCCCATAGCTTTGCCGGGGCACAGGAAGAGGAACCAAAACTTCAGGTTCGGAAGAAATTACCTTAAATGAAGGTATGCGAAAAATATTTTTGTCCGTATCTTTATGATTTTTGATAAGAGGAGCAAAAATATATACTTCGTGTCCGAGCGCTCTAAGTCCCCTCACAAAATTATCAACCGAAACGGTAACTCCATTAAGCTGGGGATAGTAGGTATCGGTAATAACACCTATCTTCATAGGTTTTAAAAAATCAGGAAGTGGTAGGAAAGCTTAGCTTTCCAATTAGTCAGCTGAGCTGACTAGGAAAACTAAATTATAGATATTGTTTTCCCGAGCTGAGCTCGGGACAAGTGTCTATAGCACTTGGTGTTAACGTATTCCTCATTGAGTATAAATACCCAATAAGTTACCGTGCATCTCTCAATCTTACTTTTTCTACAAAGAAAGAATTAAATTCTTCTTTGAAGAATTTTTAGAAAGGAGGTGATCCATCCCCAGCTTCGGCTAGGGATACCTTGT